>NZ_CDWTMG010000133.1:0-12901 GCF_977945845.1 Frankia sp. CcMO1 | reverse complement strand
CAGATCCGGAAATTCGACCCGGAGGTCTGGTGGAAGTACCGGCGGTCCGTGCGTGGCCGCCCGCAACTGTGCCGCAGGAAGCCGAGTTCGTGCAGCTCGGCGTCGGGGAAGGTGACGGCGCTGCCCTCACCGGCGGTCATGAGCTTGCCGTTCTGGAAGCTGAACGCCGCCACCGAGCCCAGCTCACCGAGCTTCTTACCCTGCCACTGCGCACCGTGCGCGTGCGCCGCGTCCTGGATCAGCGGGACCCCGGCATCCGCGGACAGCTTCGCCAGGGCGTCCATGTCGCAGACCTGGCCCGCCATATGCACCGGCATGATCGCCCGAGTGCGTGGGGTCACCGCAGCTGCCACGGCGGTGACCTCGATGCAGTACGTGTCCGGGTCGATGTCGACCGGCACGGCCACCGCGCCGAGGCGCTGGGCCGCCTGCAAGGAGGAGATGAAGGTGAACGCCGGCACGATGACCTCACTGCCAGGTCCGACCCCCAGGACCTGCAACGCGAGCTCCAACGCATGCGTCCCGTTGGTTACGGCGAGGGCGTGGCTGGCCCCATGGTAGGCAGCGAATTCCCGCTCGAAGGTATCGACCTCGCTGCCACCCATGCGCCACCATTGGCCCTGTTCCAACGCCCGGATCAGACCACCGCGCTCCTCGTCGGAGTACTGCGGCCAGGCTGGCAACTCCGGCGCATGCCGTGCTCTACCGATCACGATCCCCACCCTTTTCTTACCTGTGGCCATACCGTTGTTCTCCGCGCCGGGATCAAGGTTCCGTCGACGGTTCCATTATCGCGACCAGCGAAGGAATCCACACAAGAGGATGCATGACGGACGGTACCTTCAGTACCCCCGGGTTCCCCATCGACCTCCGGACATGACACATCGGCATCAACGGACGGGCTACAAATGAACTCTAGAAGAACATCTCAGCCAATCCGCCCAGCTCACAGGTGTCCAGCAGGTGGCTTTGCTATAAATGTGGGGTTCCGGATAAGAGACGCCGGCCGTCGAGCCGGCCAGCCTGTCTGCGAGGTGCCGTGCCCACGCTACTTCTCCTGAATGGCCCCAATCTGGGCATACTCGGCCGGCGCCAGCCGGAAGTTTACGGCACGGCGACACTGGCCGATATCGAGGCGGCCGTCGCGGCTCGGATCTCGGACCGCGGATGGAAACTGGTCTCCGTGCAACGTGAATCCGAAGGCGAATTGATCAACACCATTCAAGATAATTACGGCTCGATCGGCGCGATCGTCAATCCAGGTGCGCTGATGATGTATGGCTGGAGCCTTCGCGACGCTTTGGCCAACTATCCGAACCCGTGGATCGAGGTCCATCTCTCCAATGTCTGGGCCCGGGAGTCCTTCCGGCACGAATCCATTCTCTCGGCGCTCGCCCGGGGAGTGATCGTCGGCCTGGGGGCCCTCGGGTACGAGCTTGCCGCTCAGGCACTGCTGGACCTCGTCCCCGCGCCGAGCTGAGACGTCCCGCCGGGCCAGGAACGACTCTTCGGATGGCTGGTCACGCGGAGCAGCATTCGTACCCCCTTCCCAACGTGACCAGGCCACCCGCGACGTGGAACTCCCCACGCCAGGCCGGCCGGCTTCGGACGCACGAGTGTCCTCGGCCCGGTGTCATCTCCTCGGCCATGTCGATTCCTCGGCCGTGCCGGTCCGGCTCGGGCTTCCCGGCAGGCCGAAGAACCGGGGTGGCGCATTACTGGCATATGGCCGTACGGCCCTTTAGGGCATTTTTGGACGATGTGTTGCAAAGACCAGACCGGGGCCGCCGTACTTCCGCATCCGTAATGCCGGCGGGAGAGTGCCGCCCATGACGACGCACCCTGTTCATCCCGTTCATGAGGAACGGTCCTCCCAGCGGACGATCATTCGCCGAGATTCGCCGGTGGGCCTGTCGGTGGCGGGCCCCACCACCCCTACCAGGTGACCACCTCCGCCGGGAGCGCGGTGAGCTACTCCTGCGCGGTGAGGGCGTGGGTGGCGGCCGCGGCAACGGCGGGGGCGAGCCGTGGATGGTCGAGGGGAGGCAGCACGCTGCCGGGCGGCGTCTGACCGATGAGGGCGTGCACGGCGGCGAGGCGGGCAGCGGGGGTGACCGGGCGGCGAGTGGTGACGACCGCCCGCAGCAGTCCGGGCAGCGCGTGCAGCGGGCGCGGGCCCGAGGTGGCGCGGGCCAGCGGAGGGGGCGTCTCCGGGCGGGTCCGCAGGACGGGAACGCCCTTGGGCGGCGCCGCCAAGCCGATCAGGTCGACGATCAGATCGAGTTCGGGGGCGAGTAGGTGCAGCGGCTGGATGCCGTAATCGACCGGATCGTAGAGAGTGATCTCGTGGATGCCGACACCGATCAGTAAGCCGGCGAGATCGCCGCCCCGAGCCGGGTCCACGACGGCGACGCGGGCCCGCCCCGGCGCGAGGTCACGCGCCCGGAGATGGTTGAGGACCGCAGCCGCGGCGGCGACGGCGAGACCGTCGTTGACGGTGTCGAGCAGCAGATACGGGGCGGCGGACCGCAGCGCGGCGCGGGCGGCGTCGATACGGCGGACGTGTGTGTGGACCAGGACGGTGGCGGCGAATCCCGGAGCGAGCATGCCGATCGCCGCGGCGAGCTCGGCTGCGGTGTGGGCGGCGATCGGCATGGGGATGACGTCGAACCCGGTCGCCCGGTGCAGGTGGACCGCCTGGGACTCGACCGCTGGCAGGGCCGCCTCAGCGGCCAGCGGCTCGAAGTCCAGGACGGCGCTGCCGTCGGTGAGCAGCGCCACCCGGCGCGGCCGGCCGGTGAACCGGTCGGTGTGCGCCGGGTGCATGGCCAGGTGGCTGATGACGCGGCGATCGGCGTCAGCGTCCAACAACGCAAGATCGTGACCGGTCATGACCGACGCGCGGAGACACTGGGCGAGTTTGCCGGTCGACGCGACGGTGAAGACGGGATCCTCGGTCTGCAACAGATCGGCACCCAGCCGCTCCCGTAGCGCCCGGACCAGCCAGGTCAATGTGGACCCGCTGTCGGCATCCAACGTGATCCGCCGGCCGCCCCCGGGATCCGGCTCGTCCGCGTAGCACGTCACGGGGCCGGGGGCTGCGGCGATGACCGCCTCGATAATCATCGTGGCCCGGTGCGGAACGCGGACCGTGACGCTGTAGGCGGGGTTGACCCCGGCTGGACCGGCTGAACCGGCCGGGACAGCCGGTCCAGAGGGCGTCACGCCGGCTCCACCCGTGCCCGACTCCGTCGGGTGCGCGCCGGTCCCCCAGGCGACCCCTCGGCGGGGCTCCCATCTCCGGGAGTCCCATAGGCGGGGCTCCCGGAGATCGGTCCACCACATTTCATGCTCATGAGGAGCTTGTCTCCGCTTCGCGCAACTCGGCCAACAGCCCGGCCTGCCCGGCCGCCATCTCGATCAGAATCCGCCGGGCCGCGCGCATCAGCTCCGCCACGTCCCCGCCCGCGAGCGCGTACACCACCGTCGGGCCGTCCCGCGTCGCGGTCACGATCCCGGACCGGCGCAGCACCGCGAGCTGTTGGGAAAGGTTCGACGACTCCACCTCGATCGCGGCCAGGAGATCCCGCACCGGCATCGGCCCGTCCTGCAGCAACTCCAGCACCCTAATCCGCACCGGATGTCCAAGCATGCGAAAAAATTCCGCTTTAGCCTGGTGCAACGGAACTCGCCTCGTCACGAGCCACCTCCCGTCGACTCCGCGCAGCTCCGGCCGGGGCCTACCGGCCGAGGTACCAACCTGGCCGGAGTACCGGCGACCGCCCACCCAGAGACCACGTCGGCATGGTGAGCAGCGCCGCGACCCGTTCGCGCCCGATGGCGGCCTTCCCGCCAGTTGCAGAATTTATCAACTGTTCGTTACCACACTTCGGAGCCGGAAAACGGCTCTTTATCGCACGGCACGGCTCCACGGGGGGCGCTGTGTCCAAGATCTCGCTCACCTCATACTTTTGATCATGTAAATTGAAGAAACCTTCAATTTTTCATCCCAGCATACGGGAGGATCGGATCCGCATCGAGACGACAGCGGGGCAGGCCGAGGACTCCCGACCCCCGGCCCCACCCCCATAAGGACGGCCCCGTCACGCTGGTCCAAGCCACTCGGCCGGCTAGAACTCGGCCGGCTCCTGCCCGGCCGGGCCGATATCGAGAGCATGCGCCGCCAGCCAGGCCGTGACCTGCTCGCGGGGATGACCGTTGCGGTGGTCGCGCTGCCGCTCGCGCTGGGATTCGGGGTCTCCTCCGGCCTCGGCGCGACCGCCGGGCTGGTGACGGCGATCGTGGCGGGTGCTCTCGCAGCGGTCTTCGGGGGGTCGAACCTGCAGGTGTCCGGGCCGACCGGCGCGATGACCGCCGTGCTCGTGCCGATCGTGCACCGGCACGGGCCGGCCGGTGTGCTGACCGTCGGGCTGCTCGCCGGGATGATCCTGCTCGCACTCGCAGTCCTGCGGGTCGGCCGCTCCGTGCGATATCGCCGCGGTGATCTTCCTTCAGCAGGTTCCCCCGGCCCTGGGAGTACGCGCCCGGAACGGTGACCGGGTGACCAGCGTGGCCTGGGCGGCTGTAGCCGACTTCGTCCACCGGCCGCACTGGCTCGCACTTGCGCTCGCCGTCGGCGTCGCGGCGACGATGCTGGTCGGCGCCCGGCTGCGGCCCACGGTCCCGCTCTCGCTGCTCGCCGTGGCCCTCGCGACGGCCCTCGTCACGGCCCGCGGGTGGGACGTCACGACCCTCGGCGCGATCCCCGCCACCCTGCCCGGTCCCTCGCTCGGCTTCCTCGACATCACCGCGATCCCGACGCTCGCCACGGCCGCCGTCGCCGTGGCCGCGCTCGCCGCCCTGGAGAGCCTGCTCTCGGCCAGTGTCGCCGACGGGATGACCGTCGGCCAGAACCACGACCCCGACCGGGAGCTGTTCGGCCAAGGGCTGGCCAACCTTGCCGTCCCGCTGTTCGGCGGGGTGCCCGCCACCGGCGCGATCGCCCGCACCGCGGTCAACGTCCGCTCGGGTGCCTCGTCCCGGCTCGCCGCCCTCGCGCACGCCGTGGTCCTCGCCGGGGTGATGCTCGCCGCCGCCCCCCTGGTCGCGTGCATCCCGCTCGCCGCGCTCGCGGGTGTTCTGCTCGCCACGGCGGTGCGGATGGTCGAGGTCTCCTCGTTGCGCACCCTCGGCCGTGCGTCACACTCCGATGCCCTGGTCATGGCGCTGACCGCCGGGGCGACCCTCGCGCTCGACCTCGTCATCGCTGTCGTCCTCGGCCTCACGGTCACCGGCGCCCTCGCCCTGCGCGCGATCGCCCGAACCGCGCGGGTCGAGGAGGTGCCGCTGGACCCTGGCGATCATCACGATTCCGAACACGCGCTGCTCGCCGAGCACATCGTCGCCTACCGTATCGACGGCCCCCTGTTCTTCGCCGCCGCCCACCGCTTCCTGCTGGAGCTCACCGAGGTAGCCGACGTCGAGATCCTCATCCTCCGGCTGTCCCGGGTCAGCGCCGTCGACGGCACCGGCGCCCTCGTCCTGCGCGACGTCATCGACCGGCTCGAACACCGTGGCGTCAAGGTGTATGTGTCAGGGCTGCGACCCGAGCATGCCAAAGCGGTGGCCGCCGTCGGTCTGGTGGACCGGCTACGCGGCCAGGGACGCCTGTTCGACTCCACCCCGTCGGCCATCCAGGCCCGCCCGGGACCATCTCCACCACACCGGCGCCCTGGCTGCCGTCCCCACCGACCTGAGCCGGCGCGGCGTCAGCCGCGGTCGCGCGGCTCGCAACGCAGCTCGCCCCGCAGGGGACTCTGGTCCCACCGACCGGAGGCGGCGATCGACATGACGGATGTGCCCCAGGCAGGAATCGGACCTGCGGCCTACCGCTTAGGAGGCGGTCGCTCTATCCACTGAGCTACTGGGGCCGGCGAGGGACATCGAGTCTGGCTCGTGCAACAGATCATACGGGGTCGCGGAGCGGCCGGCCCGGGGGACACCATGGATCCCGATCGGCAGGGCATCCGCACACCGTCCACAGCCCGCCGACACGCTCGATCTACTGCAACGACCGATTATTACCGAAGGCTCATGACAGCCATCGAGGACCGTGGCCGCCCGGCACTGTGTACCGGCGCGGCGCGGCGCGATCAGCCGAACTGCTCGGCCATCTCGACGAGTTCCTTGCATTTCGGACAGATCGGGAAACGCGAGGGGTCCCGCACCGGTTCGAACTTGTAGCCGCACAACGCCGTAACCCGGCCACCCTCGATGGACGCACGAACGATCTCCTCACGACGGGCGTAGTGAGAGTGATCGTCACCTTCGTCCGTCTGGGTGTTCGATGTCTCAGGCGCGATCTGAGTCGTGCTCATGGCGTCAAGTCTAGTGCCGCGGGCGCCGCACGAGGACACGCCGCCGGACCGAAGCCATGGAACACGTCGTGGAACACCGACCCCGGTCCGCGGGAAGGGGGCGACGGGACATCGAAACCGGCCGGCCGGCATGGCCTTCGGGGGGCAGATGGCTCTTGTGACTCCCGGACGGGGCGTACCCTGGATAAGGACGAAGGAGACCGGTGACTGGATTGATCGACAGTACCGAGATGTACCTCCGAACCCTGTACGAGCTGAGGGAGGAGGGCATCCCCCCGCTGCGCGCGCGTCTGGTGGAGCGCCTGCATGTCAGCGCGCCGGCCGCGAGCGAGTCGACGGCTCGCCTGGCCAACGAGGGGCTGGTGTCCCTCGCCGACGACCGGACCGTGCAGTTCACGGAGAAGGGCCTGCTGCGGGCCACCGCCGTCATGCGCAAGCACCGTTTGGCCGAGCTGCTGCTCACGAAAGTCATTGGGTTGGACTGGGCGCTGGTACACAACGAGGCCTGCCGGTGGGAGCATGTAATCTCCGACGAGGTCGAGGCGCGCCTCACCGTCCTGCTCGGCGATCCAAATCGCTGCCCGTTCGGTAACGAGATCCCGCCTTCCCGGCAGCACCACACCACGGCGCGGCCGACCTCCGCCCCGGTGAGCCTACTGGCGTCGGCCGACCTCGCATCGTCCGGCGGTGGCAGGCCGGTCACGGTGAGCTGGATCTCCGAGCGGTTGCAGACGGACGAAAGCATCATGCGCCGGCTTCAGGACGCCGCGATCGTCCCCGGCGCGCAGATCACGCCGGGCTCCCGCGGCAACCTGATCCACATCGTCACCCCCAACGGCCAGACCAACGCGGAGATCAGCCGTAGCACCGCGGCTCTCGTCTACGTCGACCGCTGACCCGTCGCCCACGGCACCGTCGCCGTCGCCGTCCTGATCGCTTCCGCCGACGGCCGATGGTGTCACGCTCCCGGCCGCACGCCCCCCCGGAAGCTCGACCACCAGATCTTCTCCACCCTGACCACCTCCCCGGTCCGCGGAGCGTGGATCATCTTCCCGCCCCCGATATAGATCCCGACATGATCAAGATCGGCATAGAAGAAGACGAGATCACCGGGAATGAGGCCCGCCCGGTCCACGCGGCGCCCCTCATTCCATTGTGATCCGGTGTAGTGGCTCAGCGAGACCCCGGCCTTCCCCCAGACCCACTGCGTCAGGCCCGAGCAGTCGAAGGACTTCGGCCCCGCCGCGGCCCACACGTAGGGCTTGCCCAGCTGGGCGTATGCCTCCTGCACCGCGCGCGACGCGCCACCGCCGCCCGTCGACGGGGTGGGTGCCGGGGTAGTCGGGGCCGGGGTAGTCGGGGCCGGGGCGAACGCCCGGCCCGCGGCCGCAGCCGCGGCCGACTCCTTCCGATAACGGACCCGTTCGGCCGCGGCCTTCCTGGCCGCCGACGCCGCAGCGGCGGCCTGCGCCGCCCTGCGGGCCCGCGCGGCGGCGGCCTGACGTTCCCTGGCCTGCCGTTCCAGCAATGCGTAGCGGGATTCGAGCCGCTGCAGCAGACTGCGCTGTTCGGCGGCGGACGCCTCGATGGACCGCTTCCGCGCGGCGAGCCGCATGACGATCTTCCTCTTGCCCGCGAGTGCCATGTCATCGCTCCGGCGTGCCTCGGTGAGATCCCGACGCGCGAGCCGCAGGCCGGTGTCCGCCACCCGTTGCCGGCGGGCCAGCGCATCGACCGCACCGGCCCGGTCGAGTACCTGTCGGGGGTCGCCGGTCAGCAGCAACGACAGTTGCCCGAATCCCCCGGCCCGATCCGCCGACACCGCCAACCCCCGATGTTTGTCCGCGGCCTGCCGTACAGCATCGTCAGCACGGTCGACCCGCCCGGCCGCGGCGGCCGCGGCCCGCTCGGCCTCGGCCAGCCGAATACGTTCGGCGTTGAACACCTCGGTGGCAATCGCCGTCTGACGCATGGATTCGTCCAGCCGTACCCGGGTACCGTTGATCTCCGCCTGCAGACTCTCCGGGCTTCCCGGGCTCCCCGGGGCCGACCCGGAGGCCGGAGTCGCCGGCGCCGCCCAGGCGGATCCGGCAGACCCCCAGACAACCGGAGGCCCGGCGACGAGAATGCCGACCAGTCTGAGAACAATGGGCGCTCCGGCTTTCGGGCGCCATCCGGTCGGATCGTTCCCGGTCGGCTGGGGACCGTCGGTCGGGCCGGCGGCGGGAGTCTGCCTTGCGACGTGTTTCGAAGTTCGCTGGCCGAACCGGGATGGCGGGACAGCACGGGGACGGCGGGGCCCGGGGCGCGGTTCGCCGGCGCTATGCCAGCCCTCCGTGGGGACACTGCTCACACTGCCGGATGGTAACTCTATGCAGTTATACAGTCACGGAAGCACGCCGTGACGAGCGGAGAGTCTCCAAGTGCCCACCGCCAGCCGACGAGATCGGGTCACAGGCCACCCAATTTAGCGATTTCACACGTCAGAAACAGCTAAGACATAGGTCGGGAACAGATCTTGCCGACTCTGCGGACCCGAGGATCCGGGACGAGCGCAGCGTGGCCGGGGACCGGGTGAGCGCAGTCCGCGCATCGCGCGGGGAATGACAGGAGAGACATGGACAAATTGAATTCGGGCGATACCGCGTGGATGCTTATCAGTTCCGCGATCGTGCTGTTCATGACGCCCGGACTGGCGTTCTTCTACGGTGGCATGGTCCGAGCGAAGAACGTACTCGGAATGATCATGCAGAATTTTTTCTGCATCGGGATCGTCACGCTGATCTGGTCGGCCATCGGGTTCAGCGTCGCATTCGGCGAGGGTAACGGCTTCTGGGGCGGATTCGACTTCTTCGCGCTCCAGGACCTCTCCGGCAGCGACGGCGCGATCCCGTACGTCGTGTTCGTCGCCTTCCAGCTGATGTTCGCGATCATCACGCCCGCCCTCATCACCGGCGCGATCGCCGATCGGATGAAGTTCAGCGCCTTCGCGATCTTCATCCCGCTCTGGTCGCTGCTGGTCTACTCGCCGATCGCACACTGGGTGTGGGCGAGCAAGGGCTGGTTGTTCGAGCGCGGCGCGTTGGACTTCGCGGGCGGCACGGTCGTCCACGCCAACGCCGGTATCGCGGCGATCGTGCTGGCGCTGATCCTCGGCAAGCGGGCCGGTTGGCCGACCGGCGACTTCCGTCCCCATAACGTCCCGTTCGTTCTCCTGGGCACCGGCATCCTGTGGGTCGGATGGTTCGGGTTCAACGCGGGTTCCGCGCTGGGCGCCAACAAGGTCGCCGGGTACGCCCTGCTCAACACCCAGATCGCGACCGGCGTCGCGATCCTCGGATGGCTCGCGGCCGAGCAGCTGCGCGACGGCAAGGCGACCACCCTGGGAGCCGCGTCCGGCGCGGTCGCGGGTCTGGTAGCCATCACCCCGGCCTGTGGTTTCGTCTCTCCGATGGGTTCGATCGCCGTCGGCGGCATCGCTGGCGTCGTCTGCGCCCTGGCCACCTCGATCAAGGGCAAGGTCGGCATCGACGACTCGCTCGACGTCGGTGCGGTCCACCTGGTCGGCGGTGTGCTCGGCGCCCTGCTGACTGGCCTCTTCGCCACTGTCGACACGAACGAGGCCGGCAAGGACGGCGTCTTCTACGGCGGCCCGTGGAGCGTCTTCGGGGAGCAGGCGCTCGCCGTTGGCGCGACGCTGGGCTACTCGGCCGTCGTGACGGCAATCATCGCTCTCGCCCTGAAGTACACCATCGGTCTCCGGCTGAACGCCGACGACGAGATCGCCGGCATGGACGAGGCGTTGCACGGGGAGACGGCGTACCGCTTCACGTCCATCGGCGGTAGCGGCTCGCTGCCCACGAGCAGCATCAGCCCCGTCAAGGTGCCCGAGGAGGCCCAGGCATGACCAAGCTCGTCACCGCCGTCATCAAGCCGTTCAAGGTCGACGACGTGAAGGCGGCGCTCGAGACCCTGGGCGTGCACGGACTGACGATCTCCGAGGTCCAGGGCTACGGCCGGCAGAAAGGCCACACCGAGGTCTACCGCGGCGCCGAGTACAAGGTCGACTTCGTGCCGAAGATCAAGATCGAGGTGGTCGTCGCGGACGGGGCGGTCGACGATCTGGTCGCGGCGATCACGTCGTCGGCGCAGACCGGCAAGATCGGCGACGGCAAGATCTGGGTCGTTCCGGTCGAGTCGGTGGTACGGGTCCGTACCGGCGAGCGGGGGGCGGACGCGCTGTAGTAGTGCCGGGCGTGGCAACGCCACCGCGGCACGGCTCCACCGCACCACCCGACTCCATCCATCACCGTTACCACGCACCACCCGGCACCACGCACCACCCGCGACACGCACCACCCGCGACACCACACGATCCGGCACCACCCGAGACCACAGTTGCGCTGGTGCGCGTTTCTGTGTCCTCGGCTCGGCGCTCCGCTGGCCGTGATCGCTCCAGATTCGAGATCGATCACGGCCAGACGGCCGAACGGAGGAGGACAGCCATGACGGACCGCCTGGAGATCCTCAAGGGCCGCTCCGAGCGCCTGCCCACGGCGACCGGCCCACGGCTGCGCCGCATCCTCACCGACCTCGCCGACCATGCCCTAGTCGACCTGTTCGGCGATCCCGGGCCGGGAATGGCCCTAGTGGCCGTCGGCGGCTACGGACGCGCGGAGCCCGCGTTCGGCAGCGATCTCGACCTCGTCCTCGTCCACGACGGCAAACAGAACGACATCTCCGCCGTCGCCGACGCGGTCTGGTATCCGCTGTGGGATTCGGGGGTGGGCCTCGATCACAGCGTGCGCACCGTCGACGAGGCCATCATGGTGGCCGACGGTGACCTCAAGGCCGCGCTCGGCCTGCTCGACGCCCGCCACGTCGCGGGTGACGCGACGCTGGCCACGCAACTCGCCCAGCGGGCTCGCGCCCGGTGGCGGTCCCATGCCCCGAAACGACTGCCCGAGCTCGCCGAGGCCGTCGCGGAACGGGCCGCCCGGCTCGGTGAGGTCGCGTTCCTGCTCGAACCCGACCTGAAGGAATCCCGCGGCGGACTACGTGACGTCCATGCCCTGCACGCCCTCGCGGCGGCCTGGGTCGCCGAGTCCCCCTCCGAGCGGGTAACCGCCGCCGGTCAGGTGCTGCTCGATGCCCGCGGCGAGATCCGCCGGCTGAGTCGGGGACGAGCCCACGATCGGCTCCTGCTCCAGGACTCCGAGGCGGTCGCCACCATGCTCGGCTACGCCGACGCGCTCGCACTCGCGCACGCGGTCGCCGACGCCGGACGCGCCATCTCCTGGACCTGGGACACCACCTGGTACCGGGTCGCGGCCGGCCTGCGGTCGGTGGCGCGGTGGCGCGGTGGCGGCCGGCGGCCAGCCCGCCGCCCCCTCGGCGAAGGGGTGGTCGACCAGGACGGCGAGGTCCAGCTCGCCCGGGACGTCGATCCGGCGAAGGACCCGGTCCTGGTGCTGCGGGCCGCCGCCGCGGCCGCACGAAGCGGGCTCCCGCTGGGCCGCTACGCCGTCGACCGGCTGGCCCGGGAGGCTCCACCGATGCCCGACCCCTGGCCTGACGCCGCCCGTGACGCGCTGGTCACGCTGCTGGCCACCGGCGACGCGGCCGTGGGGGTGCTGGAATCCCTCGACCAGGTGGGGCTGCTCGTCCGGCTCATCCCGGAGTGGGCGGCGGTGCGCAGCAGACCACAACGCAATCCCTACCACCGTTACACCGTCGACCGGCATCTGATGGAGGCCGCGGCGCGGGCCGCCGCGCACACCCGCGAGGTGGACCGGCCGGATCTGTTGCTGCTCGGCGCCCTCCTGCACGACATCGGTAAGGGCTTCTCCGGCGACCACACCGACGCGGGCATCGTGCAGATCGAACGGATCGGCCCGCGGCTGGGCCTGCCGCCCGAGGACGTTGACGTGCTTGTCGCCATGGTCCGCCACCACCTGCTTCTCGGCGAGGCCGCGACCAGGCGGGACATCGACGATCCCGGGACAATCGAGAGCGTCGCCGCGTCCGCCGGCAGCGTGCGGATCCTCACCCTGCTGCACCGACTGACCGAAGCCGACTCCCGGGCCACCGGCCCGACCGCGTGGAACGCCTGGAAGGCGCGGCTGATCGGTGACCTCGTCGAGCGGGCCCGGGCCGTCCTCGGCGGCGAGCGGGTCCCGTGTCCCCCGCACCTCGACGATCGGCAGCGTGGTCTGCTCGCGCTGCCCGACGAGCACGTCGTCCAGGTCAATCCGCTGCCGGACGAGGGCATGTTCGAGATCGTGGTGGTCAGCGCCGACCACGTCGGACTGCTGGCGATCATCGCTGGTGTCCTTGCGCTGAACCGGTTGGACATCCGGCGGGCCTCGGCCCGGAGGAACGGCGGTCGGGCGCTGCTGCAGGCCGCCGTGGCCGCGCCGCACGGACGGGTACCGGAGCCGGCGCGGCTGCTCGCCGACCTGCGGGCCGCGCTCGCCGGCACCCTCGACGTCGCCGGTCGGCTCGCCGCCCGGGAACGCGACTAC
>NZ_CDWTMG010000132.1:5005-13385 GCF_977945845.1 Frankia sp. CcMO1 | reverse complement strand
CAGGAACAACGAAGATCGCCATGGGTTGTGGGCGATTCATGGCACGTATCGAAGCGTGCCACATCAGGTCACAGCAGGCCACGCCGAGCCAACATTACGCACAGTTACCAAACTGGCTGGGGTCTCACGCCCACCCCGGTTAACTTCGAAGACCCACGAAAACCCCGCCGCAACCCCTATTCACGACATACCGCCGACCTCCTACACACCACGCCCAGCGGATAGCCATCGCTTCGCACCGGATTCAGGCGAGCAGCGAGGCGAAACCAGTGGCTCAGCCGACCGCAGCCGGCCACGGCCCAGATCATCAGTCCGCCGCCGAGACCACTACCAATCGTGTCGTCACCCCTCCGCCACCCGCGCCCAGTCCCTGACGACCCACGAACCTCCCAAGGCCCACACTGCTTGGTAGGCACCCCGCCGGTAGGCACACCTTCCTGGAGAGCCGATGACGCCCGACATCGCCGTGGCCCGCGAGCTACTCGCCGCCCAGCCCTTCAGTCGGCTGCTCGGCGCCCGACTCAGCCGCTTCGAGGCAGGGGTGGCCGAGCTGACCATCCCACTCGGAGATCATCTGCGCCAGCAGCACGGCGGGGCGCTGAGCTACGCCGCCGACACGGCCCTCACCTTCGCCGCCGGCAGCATCGCGGGGGACGCCGTCCTGACCTCCGAGATGAAGATCAATTATATCCGGGGGGCGCGGGGCGACGAGCTCATCGCCCGCGCCGAGGTCGTCCATGCCGGTTCCACCCTGGTCACCGTGCGCTGCGAGGTCTTCGACCGCGGCGGGTACGGGGACGGGGAACGGCTCTGCGCCGTCGCGCTCGGCACCGTCGCGCGCCGCTGACCACCGGCACGCCCCTCGTGACGACCAGGCTTCCGTAGGCTCGAAGGAGTGTACGGCCGAGCCCCCGGAGGTGCACATGGCCAGCAGCGTGAAGACGGCGGACCGGCCGATGCGCTCGCACGCGCGCCGCAACCGCGAGCGGATCCTCGAGGTGGCCCGGGACGCCTTCGCCGGCAGCGACAGGGACATCTCCCTCAACGAGGTCACCAGGCAGGCGGGGGTCGGGATCGGCACGCTCTTCCGGCACTTCCCCAACCGGGACGCGCTGCTCGAGGCGCTGCTGCAGGACCGGGCCGCCGCGCTACTCGACGAGGTGGACCGGCTGCTGGACGCCCCGGACGCGGGCGCGGCACTGTTCGGCTGGCTTGACAAACTGATCGCACACATCGCGACCTACCGGGGGGTGGCCGCCAGGCTGCTCACCATGGTGCGCGACGAGGAGACGGAGCTGCACGCGTCCTGCCACTCCCTCGAGCAGGCGACGCTGGCACTCCTCGTCCGGGCCCAGCGGGCCGGCGACGTCCGGTCGGACGTGCGGATCGAGGAGGTGATCTCTCTCGTGACCGCTATCGGCTGGATCCGGGAACAGGCGCCGGAGCGGGCGGGCCACGCCCGGCCCCTACTCTCGATCATGACCGATGGCCTGCGGGTTCAGTCCGGGCCGACGACCGGTGATACCCCGAGGTCTTACAAAACGGAGCACCACACCGGTACGGTGTCATAGACGACGGATCATGACGGATCACCCGGGGGGAGGCGGTGCCATGGGCGGCGGCGTTCCCGCGCGCCACCGACGCCCGGCCGTTCCCGACGAGGCCGCGGATAGCACCGCGATGCGGGACGCTGAACCTGCCCGGCTGATTCCCGGCACGCACCACCTGGCACGGGCCTGACCGGCTATCTTGCCCCGCCTCGAAGGCGTCCGGCTGGCCGACATCCCGGCCGGTTACGTACCGGTTACGTATTAGGAGAACCGGTTACGCACCACAAGCGTATGCACCAGAAGGGAAGGACCTGGCGAGCGACGACACGGCGCCGGACGGCTCGGCGAGGAAGGGTCGGCTGCGGCTCGGGGCGTTACTGCACGGCGTCGGCGGCACCGTCGCCGGCTGGCGCCACCCCGACGTGCCGGCGGACGGGGCCATCGACTTCGACCTCTACCGGCGATGGATCCGCACCGCCGAGAACGGCCGCTTCGACCTCGTCTTCATCACCGACACCCTCTACGTCACCGCGGAGTCCACCCCGCAGTACCTGGCGCAGTTCGAACCGGTCGCACTGCTCGGCGCGCTCGCCGCGGCGAGCAGCCACATCGGCCTGGTCGGCACGATCTCCACCTCCTACAGCGAGCCGTTCGTCATCGCCCGCCAACTCGCCACCGTCGACCACATCAGCGCCGGCCGGGCCGGGATCAACATCGTGACCTCCGCGCCGGCGGGAACCGCGCTGAACTTCAGCCGCTCCGAGGAGGAGCACCCCGAACACGACACGTGCTACCGGATCGCGGCCCGTGGCCTGTGGGACTCCTGGGAGGACGGCGCCCTGCTCCGAGACAAGGAGTCGGGGGTGTTCTTCGACCGTGCGCGGCTGCACACCCTCGACCGCCGCGGGGAGTACTTCTCCGTGCGGGGACCGCTGAACATCGAACGGCCGCCGCAGGGCTACCTGATGATCTTTCAGGCCGGCCGACGGGTGTGCCCCTGCTGTTCATCGCGGTCACCGTGTTCGTCGCCCCGACCGAAGCGGCGGCCGAACGCCTTTACCAGGAGGTGGCCGGCCTGGTCAACACCGACGAGGCGCTGCGCTATCTCTCCCTCATCTTCGGTCAGCACGACTTCGGCGGCTACGACCTGGACGCCCCCTTCCCCGAGCTGGGTGAGATCGGCAACGACGGCTTCCAGGACAGCACCCGTCGGATCAAGCAGATGGCCCGGGAACGGGGGCTGACCTTGCGCCAGGTCGCGCTGGAGGCGGTGACCCCCCGCGGGGAGTTCATCGGGACGCCCGAGCAGATCGCCGACCGCATGCAGGAATGGTTCACATCCGGAGCCACGGACGGTTTCATGCTTCTGGAGGCGATGCCACGCGGTCTGGAGGCCTTCGTCGAGCTGGTGGTCCCGATCCTGCAGGAACGCGGGCTGACCCAGCGCGAGTACACCGGCGGAACCTTCCGTGAGTCCCTCGGTCTGCCGATCCCCCCCAACCGTTTCACGAAGCAGGACGTCGCAGCCGACCCCACCGGCCCAGACAGCCCAGATAACCCAGATAACCCAGATAACCCCGCCGGTTAGTCGACAGGGAGAGGACCGGGCGGCGGGTGGCTCGCCGCGAGCAGCGGACGCGAGCGGGCGGGTCGCGCGTGCCGGCGGGTCGCGAAGGCCCGCAGGAAGGTCCGCACGCCCATGCGTACGGCGTCGTCGAGGTCGACCGGGCGGATGGGCCGGGTGCCCAGCGCCGACAACGCCGGGAGGTCTCCGGCAACGAGCGACATGAACTGGCTCGCGGCGCTCTCGGGATCATCGACGTCGAGATGCCCGCGGTTCGCCAGCCGCGCGAGCCGTCCGGCCAAGGCGTTCACGACCGGCTGCCCCCGAGCGACACCACCTCGTCGTACAGGTCGGGCATGTGGGGGCCTCGGCGTACAGCAACCGCTGCAACGCCCAGCCCTCATCGCTGAGCTGGCATTCCAGGATCAACAGCCAGCACTGGAGCAGAACACCCCGGGAGTGCTCGGCCTCGTCCTCGCGGCGATCGTCGGCGCCGAGTTCATGCTTCAGCTCGACGGCACGATCGTCACCGTCGCGCTACTCGATCTTCAGACGGATCTGGGCCTGTCCGCCGGCTCGGCGACATACTCGGCCACCGCACCACCTTCATCGCGGGCACCAGCCTGCTCGCCGCCGCGTCCCTGCTCGCGGGACTCGCACCGGGCGTGGGCCTGCTGCTCACCGGCCGTGTCCTGCAGGGCGGCGGGGCGGCGCTGGCCGGCCCCGCGGGGCTCGCGCTGCTCGCGACGACCTTCAGCGGGGTGCGCCAGCAACGGGCGTTCGCCGTCTACTCGACGGTGACGGGGCTCGCGGCGTCCGCCGGCATGGTGCTCGGGGGGATCCTCACCGACCTCACGAACTGGCGGGGGACGCTGCTGATCAACGCTCCGATCGGCCTCGCCGTCGCGGTGCTCGCCGCCCGGGTGGTGCCCCCGCTCCTCGGGCGGCCAATCGGCCGGCCCTGGACCTCGCGGGGGCGGTCCTGTCGGTGCTCGGCATGACGGCCCTGGTGTTCGGCTTCGTGCGGGCCGCCGACTCGGGAGCCGTCGCGGGTCTGGCGGGCGGTGTGGTGGTCCTGGCGGGCTTCACGCTGCGGGAGTCGCCGGCGGCATCGCCCCTGCTCCCCCTGCGGGTGCTCACCCACCGGGCCGGGCGGGCGCGTTCGTCGACCTGCTGCTGATGGCGTTCGTGCTGACGAGCTTCCTGTTCTTCCTGACCCAGTTCCTCCAGCGGGTCCTCGACCTGGAGCCGCTCGTCACGGGGCTCGCGTTCCTGCCGTTCGGCGTGTCCCTGCTGCTGACCGCCCGATCCGTGCCCAGGATCCTCGCCCACCTGAACCCGCGGGCGCTGGCCCTCATCGGCTTCACCGTGATCATCCTGGCGATGCTCTGGCTCAGCCTGCTCGACGCCGGCAGCCGCTACGCCGTCGACGTCCTCGCCCCGATCATCCTGCTGGGCGCGGGCGCCGGGGCGGCCGTGGTGCCGCTCAACCTCATCGTCCTGTCGCAGACCGCTCCCGAGGATGTCGGTGTCACCTCCGCCGTGCTCCAGTCCGCGTTGTCGGTCGGCGGGTCCCTCGGCCTCGCCGTCCTGCTGACCCTGTTCACCGGCGCGGACGGCGTCGCCACGGGCGCCGCGCGCGCCTTCCTGGGCGGCGCGGTCATCACCGCGGTCGCCGTCCTGATCGGCCTCGCGGTCTGGTACCTGCCCGGACGCCGATCCGCCGACCCGGCCAGCTGAATCAGCGCGGCCCGGACCTCGTGGGTTTCGCCCTTCTCCGCGGTCCGGACTGTCGGTCCGGACTGTCGCCTCGATGCCGCCGTTCGGTTTCTCCGGCGGCACGGACGGACAGACGGACAGACGGACACGGACGGACAGATGGGTAAGAGCGGCCCGTGCGGGAACTGGTACTCCGAAGGATGCGTATCCGCAGACCCCGATGAAGGGAGCCGATCAAATGACCACGACAGCCGAGACCGGGAACGTCACCGGCACGAAGGACGCCCAGTACGACCTGCTGTGGTTCACGGAGAGGTGCCTGAGCAACGCGCTGCGGCTGGAGACCTACATCGGCGACGCCGAGCGCGACGGCGACCAAGAACTGGCGAGCCTGTTCCGCCGGGCGCAAAACGAGAGCCGCAAGGGCGCCGAGGAGGGCAAGCAGCTGCTACGCAACCGGCTCTGACCCGACCCCTCCCCACCTCCTCCGGTGACTTGCCCCGGTGACCTGCCTCCTCCGGTCCGATCAGCGCCTGGATGCTCCCCTTGCCCACCGGGCGCCCGGTACCCCGGGACGGCAGGTGACCGACCGCGGAGACGACCGACCGGTGTACGGTCCGCAGTGTCTTGCCGGTCGGTCGCCACGATCGCCGAGTGCGGTCTCGTCGGGTTTCCCGCACGGGTGCCATGGGCATCATCCCCGGTCAACCCCAACCGAAACCCACGAGGGAACTACGTACTGTAAGTAGATCGGGTAACGGGCGGATCAGGGTGACGGGCGGATCGGTCCGTGTGAGCGGAGCGCGCGAGGTGGCGCCAGACCATGTCGGGTTAGACCATGTCGGGGTCGGCCACGAGGAGGTCGGCCACGACGACGTGGCCGTTGCGCAGCGGCTGGCGGTGCCGGACCGGCACCGCCAGCCATCGGGCGAGCGTGAGCAGGTCGTCGTCGCGGCGGACGGTGAAGCCGTGGGCGGCAAGCATCCGACGCATCGCGGCGGGGGTCCATGCCGAGCGGTTGGGTTCGCGGGCCAGGGGATCGGGGCGCCGTGACACGATGGTTAGCACCCGTGCCGCCAGCCGGCCGAGAAGCGCCGAGAGCGTCGGCGTGTGGTAGTGAACGATCAGGCGGCTTCCCGGGGTCGAGCGCCCCGCGACGACCCGGGTCGTGGCGGCGACTTGGCCCCGGGTGAGGTAGGGCACGACACCCTCCCAGATCCAGACCGTCGGCACCGTCGGCCGATGCCCTACCGACGTCAGGGCCGCATCGAGGTCGTCGCGGCTGAAGTCCACCGGCACAAAGCGCGGTGTCGTTCCGGAACGCGGTGTCGTTCCCGGCGGCCCCGCCTCCCCGGGCCGATCCGCGTCTCCGAGCCGGTCGAGCTTGTCCCGCTGGGACGCCGGATGATCGACCTCGAATACGGCGACGGCGGCGAGCTCCGGCATCCGCCAGGGCCGCCCGTCCAGGCCCGCGCCGAGAACCACCAGTTGCTCCGCCCGCCGCACCCCCCGATCGCCGACGGCCTCACCCTCGGCCCCGCCGACGGCCTCCCGGAGGGCCTCGTCGATGGCGACGGTACGCGGCACCATCACCTCACCGCAGGCCCGCACCATCTCGAACTCGAGCCGCGCCCCCACCCCCGCGGCGGGACACCGCCGCGCACCCACTCGACAACGCCCCGTTCGTCGGCGCGCAGGAACATCATTGCTGTCGGATCGTCGAACCGGTCGATGGCGATGCGCCCGTGCGCAACGGCCCGCCCCTGGCACACCAGCACCACGGTCCGGCTCGCGCCCCCGTGACCGCCCATGGGCCGATGTGCCTGCACTCTTCCACGATTGCATGCCACTACCGCGGGGGCACCCACAGGCAAGAAGATGATCATCGGCCTGTCGTGCTCGCCATCGGCGGCCATGGCCGGGTGAGCGTGCTGGAAGCCGTGCACATCCACCTCGGCCTCAAGGCCCAGTCCCGCGCACCGCACGACGGCAGGCCGTTCACCGAAAGTGTCGATGGTTGCAGTGAAGCAGGCGGCATCGTGAATCGCGTGCACGACAACGCTGCCTCCGTACCCACTACAGTGGGCCGTCCGTTGCCGATCCACCCTGGTCACAGGGGGCGCGCCAGCATGCCCACCGAAGAGACCCACACCAGGTCCGGATGGCAGGATCACTCCAGGAGACCGTCGGCTTTCTCCCACCGTTACGTTCGTCGTTCCCGTCCCGCGCACCGTCTCCCCGGAAAGGGGCCAACACCCTGATGGCCGAGCAGTCCCCCCCGTCGCAGCATCGAGTCCTGGGCGCACGAGCTGCCTGTGAGCTTCGTGGAATGCCGCACCATGGGACATCGCTGGCAGCCCCACAGCGCCACCTGGGACCGTGAGGCCCGCGCCTACCACGTCATCCACGCCTGCGACCGCTGCCACACCCAGCGCAAAGCCTGGTGGACCCGCAACGGCGAGGTCACCGCCGCCGGCTACACCTACCCCGAGGGCTATCTCACCCGTGACGTCGGCTATATCGGAGCCGACGGCCGCGGCGTCCTGCGCACCGAGTACCTCACCCGCATGTTCAACACGACCACTCGGCGTGCCAGCGCGAACGGCCACGGGGACGCGGCGCCGGAGTCCTGAACGAGACCCGAACGAAACCCGGTCGACGACCCCGAAAGCTGCGGCAACCCTGAAAGCTGCGGCAAACTCGTCCGGGCCTGCCGACGAGAGCATGACCGTTCCTCCTGCCGCGCGGACCCGGGCGGTGGCACCCGGTGGCCTCCGCCGGGCCCGCCGTGGCGGCGGCCGGCGGGGCGTGCTCCGCCTAGTTACCGTCGGAGACGGTGGGCAGGCATCCGACATGACGCAT
Source organism: Frankia sp. CcMO1 (assembly GCF_977945845.1). Lineage (NCBI taxonomy): Bacteria > Bacillati > Actinomycetota > Actinomycetes > Frankiales > Frankiaceae > Frankia > Frankia sp. CcMO1. The sequence continues at coordinate 5,690 of NZ_CDWTMG010000132.1, read as the reverse complement.
ACCCCGAAAACCGGTGTGCTGGCCCGCCTGACCAACACGGCGCGCCAGGAACAGAGCGAGTACGCGGGCGACGAGCCCCGCCCGCTGCGCGGCTATCTCGCCACCCTGTCGGCGTATAGCGGGTTGTGCGCGGCTCTCGGGCTGATCGGCCGGGTGTCCGGTGCGGTCCTGCCCGAGCGGTTCGCGGTCCCCGACCTGATTCTCGTCACGATCGCCACGCACAAGCTGAGCCGCATTCTCGCCAAGGACCCGGTGACAAGCCCGCTGCGCGCCCCCTTCACCCGCTTCCGCGGCACCGCGGGACCGGCGGAACTCGCCGAGGAGGTCCGCGAGCACCCCCCGGCCCGGCACAGCGTGGGTGAGCTACTCACCTGCCCGTTCTGCACCGCGCAGTGGGTGGCCACCGGCTTCGTCTTCGGCCTGGTCGTCGTGCCTCGGCCGACGCGGCTCGCCGCATCCGTCTTCACGGTGGTCACCGGCTCCGACCTACTTCAGCTTGTCTACGCGAACGCGCAACAACAGGCCACCAGGGGCTGACCATTCTCTCCCGGGTGATGGGTTGTTGCACCCAGATCACGGGAAATGGTGGCGCGGTGATGATGTGTGACGTGTGTACGCGCATGCGCACGCGCGTACACCTGCGCGTGCATACTCCAGAAGAATCGGGTCCGGTCCCATCGTAAGG
>NZ_CDWTMG010000132.1:0-4604 GCF_977945845.1 Frankia sp. CcMO1 | reverse complement strand
GTTACTTCATTACGTCCCCTAAGAGCCGGATGCACGTGCAGACGTTTGAACCCCGCGGTGCCCGGCGAGAGGCCAAGGGCCATGGCGGGCAACCTGCGCGAACTCCCTCGCTGGACCGCCGACCGCGAAGGCCTGGAACGGGTCCGAAGAACTCAAATCATCAAAGCATCGCCGAACGGTGGTCCGTGTGTCATATCTCAGCCTGCGTTCGTGTTGAAATAGGCACGGAAGAGGGGCCCGAGGCGCCAAGATGCTCATCTGGAGCGCCGTGGCGAGAGTATGGACAGAAACTTACCGAATGTCACCGTAAGACGCAGGAGCGGCACCGATAGTGATATCAACGGTTTTCACCGGTCGACCTTCGTCCGCCATGGCCGCCGTGGGCGGCTCCGGACGAGCTACGTGAAGAGGGGTGCGTGAAGAGGGGTGCATGATGGAGTCCTCGACTGACCAGTCGAGCTGGTCGGACGTGTGGTCGCACATTCCGGCCGCGAATCCGCAGCGATCCGGCCCGCTCTGGGCGTTGGCGGTCCTCATCGGGCCGGATCGGGCGGTGGAAGGTGTCGTCGGGTTCTTCGTGACACCGGCCGAGGCGAACCGGCACGCCCGGGCGGGGGGCTACGAGAACTGGCTGGTGATTCCGGCGCTGGACCTGCACGGGGTGGGTGGGCCGGTGGCGGTCCTGTGACCGGCGGACCGCCCGATCGCGACGTCGGTCCGAGCCCCCGCGGAAGCCCTTCCTCGGGAGAGGGCACACTGGTATCCCGACGTACCACTCCCCCGCATGCAGCACCCACGACACCCACGACAGATCGACCACAGACCCATTCCGACCATGGGCTCTCCCCGGACTCCTCCTCCCCCGGGTGCCCCGCGATCGCCGGGCGCCCCACGATCGAAGGTGTAATCGAAGGTGCAGCTGACGGCCGGCCCCCTCTACGCGCTCTACACCCGTCGCCTGCGTCGGCAGGTCATGGCGGGTCCACTGCCTGCGCACGTCGGGCTGGTCATGGACGGCAACCGCCGCTGGGCCCGCGAGATGGGCATGGCGAATCCGAGCCTCGGCCACAAGTACGGCGCCGAGCACGCCGAGGACGTCCTGTCCTGGTGCGAGCTTGTCGGGATCAAACACGTCACCGTGTTCGTCTGCTCGACGGAGAACCTGCAGCAGCGCGGGGACGCCGAGGTCGCCTTCCTCATGCAGGTGATCGAGCAGGTGGTGGCCGACCGGCTCGGGCGGCCAGACGCCCGCTGGCAGGTCCATCTCGCGGGCATGCTGGACACGCTGCCGGACAGCACGGCCCGTGTCCTCAAGGATGCCGTGGAGACGACCCGCGGAGTCACGACCGGCGCTCACGTCACCCTCGCCGTCGGGTACGGAGGTCGCCAGGAGGTCATCGAGGCCCTGCGCGAACTGCTGTACGAGCGGGCCGAGGCGGGGGACTCGCTGGCCGACGTCGCGTCGACGCTGACCGTGGACGACATCGCCCAGCACCTCTACACTGCCGGCCAGCCCGACCCCGATCTGGTGATCCGCACCAGCGGGGAACAGCGGCTGTCCAACTTCCTGCTCTGGCAGAGCGCCTACTCGGAGCTGTATTTCTGCGAGGCGTACTGGCCGGCGTTCCGTGAGATCGATTTCCTGCGCGCCCTGCGCAGCTTCGCCGCCAGGGAGCGACGCCACGGTGCCTGATCCGCGCCTGGCCCGCCCCTGAACCGCCCTTGAACCACTCCTGAGCCGCCCTTGGACGGCGGGCTGCGTGCGCCTGGTTTTTCCACTTCCCGCTGCCCGATCATTTCTTTCTTTATCTGGCTATTTCCCCCTTCCCGCCTTTTTCCTTTCCTTCTTTCCTTCCCCCTTTCCTCCCTTGAGCGGGGCTGGTATCCCCCGGACAGGAAGATCGTTCAGACGGTCAACGCCGGTCATGGGCCACCTATGGGCTTCAGGGATGTGTAGAGCGCCCGCCGCACCGTCGTCGTCCGACGGCTGGCCACCCGCCCGGTCGGCCGCATCCTGCCCGCGGAAACGCCCAGTTGGTGCCATTACCGCAAGTAAGGAGTCGAAATGAAATAACTTGCGCGTTTCGAACCCTCCACAGGCCTGCTGACCTGCGATGATGCTCTCGATCACGTATTTGTTACTTCATTACGTCCCCTAAGTGCTTATTGCGCCATCAGCGAACTACCGTCGAGTCTCCGTCGCGCTGGTGCAAGCCTGTCGCCTGTCGGGACCTGATGTCAGACATAAACGGAGCATCAATGGCATCCGCCACCAGCGTCCACAAGGGTTGGAAGATCTTCTTCACCAGAGAGGAGACCGAGATGGTCGCTAACGGCGTCGACATAGCCGCGATAGTTTCGGCCGTCATACCCGAGCCGGCCACCGCCACGGTGGCGTCGGTGGCCCCGCGAATCCTCGCTTTTTACGCGAATCGCGCTCTCAAAATCAACAAGAGGCTCGGCCTCGAGGTCAACATGCCCAGCCCCAATTTCCCCGTCCGCACCGAAACCATCGGGCCCCCGGTGTGGCCTTTCCGAATCTAGCCATGATCAAAAATGGCGGCCGGAACGTCGTCAACACCGTTGATTATCTTGTCTGCACTCCCCGGAGGCACCGAGATACCTGACCGCCGCTGACGATGAACAGCGCCGACGACGAACGCTGAAGCCGACGAGCCGGGAGGTCCCTCCGTCCCACCCACGAGTGCCGCCCGCCGACGTCCGATTTCGCTGGCCGGTTGACCGGCCATCGCCGGCGATGAGACCGGCGATGGCCTGGGACCATGGATCGTCCTGGTCCGTCAGCTCGCTGTTACTACTGCACCTGCTGCCGGAACCAGCGGACGACCGCGGCCGTACCGGCCTTGTTGGAGTCGAGATGACCGACGTTGGGTCCCAGGTTGATGATCGGGGCGTCGGCGCCACTTGCCAGGAACGCGGCCCGGCAGTGCTCGCTGTTGGCCCGCGGAACCTGATGGTCGGCGCCGCCGACGTAGAGCCGGACCGGCACCCTCGGGTTCCAGTTCGAACAGGTCTTGTCCGCCGCCCACAGCGCCACGGCCAGCCGGCCCTGGGGGTTGCGGAGCAGGTCGAAGCCGTGTGGGGTGAGCAGCTTGTCGGTGGTCGCCGGCAGGCCGGCGAGGATCTGCTCCCCGGTGTGCTTGCCGTCGAAGAGCGTCGCGACCTTCGGGTCCTGGAACACCTCCGCCGGCGAGCGGTACAGGTGGTGCAGGCGGTTCCAGGAGACGAGGAAGAAGGCGGTGTAGCCGACGCCGAAGGGCCATGCGACCTGCCCGTTCAGCCACGCCGGCAGCTCCACGGAGCGCAGGTCATAGGCTCCGCTGACGGGCGCGAGGGCACCGAGCCGGAACGACGGGTCGGCGCCGGCCCGCAGCGCCTTCCCCAGTCCCGTCGCCGCCGAAGCGCCCTGGGAGAACCCGGTGACCAGCACATCCCGTTTGAACTTCCGGCCTTCACGCTCGGCGACAGTGCGCGCCGCGCGGAGCAGGTCCAGCGACGCGCTGGTCTCCGAGGGGACGTCCAACCACGGATGGTCACCCGGCCCGACGCCGTAGCCCAGGTAGTCGGGGGCGACCGTCGCGAACCCGGCGGCGGCGTAGGTGAGGGCCGGGGCCTGCCCCCAGGAGTTGGCCTCCAGATCGGTCGCGGTCGACGGGGCGTCCGTGCGGTTGATCTCGGTGCCGTGGGCGTAGGAGACAACCCGTAGCCAGCGGTCCTCGGTGCGCGGCAGCGCCACCAGGCCGCTGGCGGTCGTCCGACGTCCACGGGGGTCGATCGTGTAGTACACGACCCGGTAGGTCCGCACCCCCGACCGGATCACCTCCGGATCGGCATCGAACCCGGTACCGGCCAGGACCGCCCGCACATACTCCGCCGACAGGACCCGTAGCCGTTTGACGGAGACCACATCCCCGCGGTAAGAGGATGTGTGGCGCCAAGCCGTGGTCGGCCCGGTGGCCGCGGCGGGGTCGATGAGGGCGGTGGTCGTCGCGGTGGCCGTCACCGCGGTCGTCGCGGCGAGGACGAGCCCCATGACGGTCCGGCGCCGCCGGGAACGCCGTCCCCTCCTCACGATGTCCTGCCGCCCGTGACGTACCAGCCGCACGTGACGTCTCTGCGGCGCGTAGCCTCCTTCCGGGACATGACCCGTTTCCTGCTCGTGACCCATTTCCCGCATGTGACTTCCTTCCCGCACGTGACCAATTTCCTGCTCGTGACCAATTTCCCGCATGTGACGCCCCAGTGGCACATGACTTCTTTCCTGCACGTGGCCTCTTTCCTGCATGTGACTTCCTTCCCGCGTGTGCATTGCGATGCCGGTGACGCTAGAAGTGGGCCTGTCGCCACGCCGGTGATCCTAAAAGTGGGCCTGTCCAGGATGAATGCGGTCAGCAGGTCGACCCGGGCGGGGAAAACCACCGCACACGGGCTTCGAACGGCCTACCGGCTTCCGCCGGTGATGATGGCAACCGTGCCGGGGAGATCGAACAGCCGCTCAGGTGTCTTCATCGCGCCCTCTGCCCGCCCGTCGGATGACCGCCACCTGCTGGCTGCCATCACGCCCTGCCCGGATGATCAATGTG
>NZ_CDWTMG010000131.1:6620-13206 GCF_977945845.1 Frankia sp. CcMO1 | reverse complement strand
TTTACGTCCAGTTCTGCCTGATGAACATCTTCTACAGCGAGTTCAAGAACGTCATCGCCCGGCTGGCACCGGTGAAGGAGTTGCTGCGGGAACGAGAGTGGCACGTGACCCCACGCACCGTGCCGCAGCCCGACCCGGTCACGCCGGACAGCGCGACCGCCCCTCCAGCCGGCTTCGCGGCGGGCGGTGTGGTCCCTTACCCCGAAGCCAGGTCATGACCACACCAGGCGACCCTCGAAACATCGTGCCGAGGTCCCGGGTTCTGCCCGCGCCGGCTCTCCCGTCCTGGTGGGCGCAGCCCCCACCGCCACCGGTGCCACCGCCGCCACCACCGTTACCGCCACCGAGGGAGCGGCCGACGGTGCCGGTCCGGACCTCGGCCCGGCCGCGGGCCGGGGAGGCAGGTATCACCGGAGAGACCGGAGGAAACCGCCGCGGTCGTCGGCAGACGACAGTGGGCGATCCCAGGCTCGAGCTGGTCGACCTGGGCGGGTTCCGCGGCGTGGCGGCGATCTCGGTGATCATTTTCCACGCCTATCAGTTCTGCCGCGGGGATGGCAACACGCCGTACGCGGGTACATTCCTCGGCCAGGTCCTCGGCGCCTTCGACGGGATGATCAGTTGGTTCTTCCTGGTCTCCGGGTTCCTGCTGTATATGCCGATGGTGAACCGGGTCAGGGCCGGCCGGACCCAACGGTCACCCACAGACACGCTCATACGTCGTGGGCTGCGGGTTCTTCCGCTGTACTACACGGCGCTCATCATCGTATGGGCGGCGCGCAACCCCGGCCTGCCCGGCGACTGGATCGACCTGGTCGAACACCTGACCTTCACCCAGGTCTTCGACAGTAAACGGGTGTTTTACACGATCGGCCCGGCCTGGTCGCTGGCCGTCGAGGTCTACTTCTATCTCTACCTCGCCCTGGTCGCCGGCTGGCTGCGGCGGCGGCAGACCCATCGACTACCCGAGGCGCATCGCTGGCGGCGGCTCTGCCTGCCGCCGGTCCTGCTGATCGTGGTGTCCGCCGTCTGGATCGTCTACGCGGTCTACATCGTGCGGGCCCAGCACGACCAGTGGGCGTACTGGTTCTCGCCGCAGAACTATGCCGGCAACTTCGGCCTCGGAATGATCACTGCGGTTCTCTATGTCCGCCGCGGTCGGGAACGGCCGTTGTCCGCCCCGCTCGCGTGTGCGTTGCGGTTCGTCGCCGCCGGGCTCATCATCGCTGACGCGATGGTCCGGGGGCACACCGCGGCATCGTTCGAGGCGTTCTCCACGCTGAATTCGATCGGTTTCGGTGTGCTGTTCGCCGCGTCCGTGCTGGCGCCCCGCGACACGCTGTGGCGCCGGTTCTTCGCCACCCCAGCATTCGTCTGGCTCGGCATGATCAGCTACAGCGTGTACCTGTGGCATGAGCCGATTCTGCTGCTAGTGCTGGACCGGCACGGGCTGGTCAGTCATGCGCCGTCGGCGTTTCCGTGGGTGGCCGCCCTGCTGGTCACGGCCGGCGTCCTCGGTGGATGGATCAGCTACGTCGTCCTGGAGAAACCGGGCCGCCGGCTGTCCATCCTGGTGGAGAAGCTTCGCTACACCCCGGTGCCCGCCTCGGTGTCCGCCACCTCGGCGCGACCGGCACGGCCAGCTCCCTGACGTGGCGCAGGCTTCCCGGTCTGCGCCGGCTGCGCTATGTGCGCTGGCCGCGCGTACGGACCGTCGTGCCGGCGGCCCGCCCACGCCGTCGCCGGGACACTGACAGGCACACGGGTTCCGCCGCCACGTCTGGCACCCTGCCGACCGCCAACGGCCGGCTTAGCGGAGTGAAGTTTTTCGGCCTGCTCCGCTGATAGATTCCCAGGTCAGCAAGTGTCGTCCCCGCATGCGCGGGGATCTTCCGCGCTTCCCTGATAAGGAAGAGGCCGGTGGTTCGTCGTCCCCGCGTACGCGGGGATCTTCCCGACCCGCCGAGCCTGACGCCCGCTGCGGCGGCGTCATCCCCGCACGCGCGGGGATCTTCCCGGATCACCGGTGGACGGTTTATGCAGCCGGAGGTCGTCCCTGTGGCGTTGCCCTCGACCTCGCGCAGCACGTCGACCCGGCCCTGATCTCAAACCTCGCCGCCGGGGCCCGACCACCCCGCTGGGCACGGCGAGCTCCGAAGGCGCAACGCGGGGGGTTCGGGGGACTTGGCCCCCCGGCCAGCATGACGGCCACGGCGAAGCCGCCCACAGGGCGGCGAGCATGACCGGCCAGCGCGTGGACCTAGGTGGACTTGAACCACCGGCCTCTTCCTTATCAGGGAAGCGCTCTAACCGACTGAGCTATAGGTCCGTGCTGCGAGTGCAAGAATACAGGACGGCGGCGGAGGAGTGGGACCGCCGCCGCACCTCCAAGCTAATGATCGCTCAGGGTCAGCTCGACGCCGCCGATCATCTCGGCGCAGAGGTTGTAGAGCAGGGCACCGAGCGTGGACAGCGCGGTCATGAGGATGACGTTGATCGCCCCGATGAGCAAGCTGATCTGCATTGCCCGGCCGAACGACAGCCATCCTCGGATGTCGGTGCTGCTGCTGTCGGTCAGGGTGTCGGCCGCGTCGGAGACGCTGTCGAACACGCCGATCGAGTTCAGGACGAACCACAGCACGGCGATCGCGACGAGCAGAACCACAAAGACGCAGAGGGAGAACGCGAAGCTGACCCGGGTCACCGTGAGGGGATTGACCTTGGACAGCTTGAGCTTGGCCCGCCGGCCCTGACCGGGCGGGCGGGCGGAACCGGACGAGCCGGGACCGGACCGGCCAGGAGAGTGACCGGCACCCGCCCGCTCAGCGGAGATCGGCTCGAGCTGGTCGTCGAGCGCGCCGGGGGAGGTCGTGGTCACGCTGTTCGGAGCGCCCGTCGTCGTGGCGGTACCCGCGGACTCCGGCGCCGCGAGCGGCCGGTCGTAGGCCGCCGTGGGGCCGGCACCGCCGGACCTGCCCCCCGCCGGGCCCGGCGCGGCGGGGCGTACCGGATCGGGGGCGGGCATGCGCTCGGGCGCGGCACGGTTCCTGTCGGGATTCGTGGTACGGCTCCTCGTCATGCTGGGCGGGCGGACCAGGGAGATGGTGTCGTTCTCCTGTGGCCGCTCGGCCGGGGGCTCCACGCGAACTGCCGGCCCCCCTGGCGTGGCTCGACCGGGTCCGGGTGGCGCCAGGCCGAGGGACTTCGCCGGCGACGATACGGCGGCCGAGCCGAGTTTCCGGGTAGCCGAGCCCGCCTCGTCGGAGTGGGTTCCAGCGGCCCCGGTACGAGCCGACCCGGATGGGGACACCGACGACGTTCCGCTGGCACGTCCCGTGGAGGGGCCACCCGACGAACCTGCGCCCGACGCGCCCGCGGAGGAGGTGGACAAGGACCGCGAGGACAAGGGAGACTTCGCCCCGTCGGGGACCGATCCGGAGCGGGGCGCCGCCAAACCCGACGCCGACGAGCCGGGTTCAGCCGGATAGGCCTTCGACGACCCGGCCTTCGACGACCCAATCGAACCCGTCGGCCCCCCGGCGGAGGACGGCGGCGAGTCCGCCGCGCCTCCGGCCGGGCCGCGGCCGCCCTCCCGCTCATCCACGGGCCGCCCGGGCCGCCCGGGCCGCTGGAAGAACGGATTACCGGACGCGGGCCCACCGCCGGCCGCGGGCACCTTCACCGTCTCGCTGCCGGCGTCCCCCCCACGGCCGTCCCGCAGCGACAACGAGCGGCCCGCGGCGTCCGCCGCGCGTCCCGGCGCCGGCCCGGCGCCAGCCCGGCGACCGGCTTCCGAATCACGCCCGGCGGAACCGGAAACACCGGCGGAACCCGCGGAACCCGGGCCGGAGGAACCCGCGCCCCTGGCCGCGCCGCCAGCACCGGAGGAACCAGGGGAAGCGGGTCTCACCGTGGACCGCGGGCCGGCCCCGTCCCCTCTGCTCGGCCGGCGGGACTGCTCGGTGTCACGCGCTCCCTCCGACCCGGCGGCCGAGGAGGGGCCGCGGTAGACCGCCGACCGGGCTGGCCGGTCTTCCTGACTGTCACTCACGGACTCTCCCGGTTCGGTCCTGACGGTGTGCACGGGTCCCGCGCACACCCGTCCCCTCGGGCGGCGTCGTTCTCGGCGTGGGTGGCCACGACCACGAGACCGTCAGCCTCTCGGGGCTCGCTCTCAGCTTTCCTGGGGCCCGGCGTCGGTGTCCTCCGCATCAGCATTACGCGCGACTCCGACAACCTGCACGCCGGACTCCAGATCGATGAGCCGGACTCCCATGGTCTGCCGCTGCGCCCGCCGTACATCCTTGGCAACAGTCCGCAATACACCTCCGTTGGAGGCGATGGCGTAGAGCTGGTCGTCGGGATCGACGACGAGTGCCCCCACCAGACCACCGCGAGTCGAGACGATCTTAGCGGTCAGCACGCCCTTGCCACCACGGCCCTGCACCGGGTACTCGGCCAGCGGCGTCCGCTTCGCGTATCCACCGGAGGTGGCGACGAGCAGATCCGCCGTCGTACCCGGCACGACGACGTCCATGGACAGCAGCTCGTCCTCGGCATCGAACCGCATACCGATCACACCCGAGGTCGCCCGGCCCATCGGCCGCAACTGCTCGTCGTCGGCGTGGAACCGGATCGACTGGGCGTTGCGGCTGACCAGGAGCAGATCGTCGCCGGGCGCCACGAGCCGGGCGGCGATCAGCTCGTCGTCGTCGCGCAGGTTGATCGCCACCAGGCCACCGGCCCGGTTCGAGTCGAAGTCATGCAGCGCGGTCTTCTTGCACAGCCCGCGCTTGGTCGCCAGGACCAGGTAGGGGGCGGCCTCGTAGTCCTTGACCGCGATGACCTCGGCGATCCGCTCATCCTGCCCGAAAGCCAGGATGTTCGCGACGTGCTGGCCCTTGGCCGACCTGGCCTGCTCGGGCAGCTCGTGCGCCTTCGCCCGGTACACCCGGCCCTTGTTCGTGAAGAACAGCAGCCAGTGGTGGGTGGTCGTGACGAAGAAGTGCTCGACGATGTCGTCCTCGCGCAGCGCCGCGCCCTGCACGCCCTTGCCGCCGCGGCGCTGCGAGCGGTAGAGGTCGGTCTTGGTGCGCTTGGCGTAGCCGCCGCGGGTGACGGTGACGACCACGTCCTCCTGGGCGATCAGGTCCTCGATGGACATGTCGCCCTCGAACGGGACGAGACGGGTTCGCCGCTCGTCGCCGAACTTCTCGACGACCTCGGCGAGCTCCTCGCCGATGATCTGCCGCTGCCGGGTCGGCGAGGCCAGGATCGCCTCCAGATCGGAGATCTTCGCGCGAAGTTCGGCCGCCTCGTCGATGATCCGCTGACGTTCCAGGGCGGCGAGCCGGCGCAGCTGCATGTCGAGGATGGCGGTGGCCTGGATCTCCGACAGCGAGAAGCGTTCCATCAGCTGGCCGCGGGCCACGTCCGCCGACTCGGCGTTGCGGATGAGGTTGATGACCTCGTCGAGGTGATCCAGCGCGATCAGCAGACCGTCCAGGACGTGCAGCCGCTCGCGGGCCTTGCGCAGCTGATAGCGGGTCCGGCGGACGATGACGTCGATCTGGTGCTCGACGTAGTAGCGGACCATCTGGTCGAGGCGCAGGGTACGCGGCACGCCGTCGACGATCGCCAGCATGTTGACGCCGAAGGTGTCCTGAAGCTGGGTGTGCTTGTAGAGGTTGTTGAGCACGACCTTGGCGACGGCGTCGCGCTTGAGGTCGATGACCAGACGCTGGCCGATGCGCGCCGAGGTCTCGTCCCGGACGTCGGCGATACCGGTGACCCTGTTGTCCCGGACCAGTTCGGCGATCTTCTCGGCGAGGTTGTCCGGGTTCACCTGGTAGGGCAGCTCGGTGACGACGAGCTGGGTGCGGCCCTTGTTCTCCTCGACGTTCACCACCGCCCGCATCCGGATGCTGCCGCGGCCGGTGCGGTAGGCCTCCTCGATGCCGTTACGGCCGACGATGAGCCCCGAGGTCGGGAAGTCCGGGCCCTTGATCAGGCCGATCAGCGCCTCGAGCAACTCGGAGTCGCTCGCGTCCGGGTGGTCGAGCGCCCACCGCACGCCCTTCGCGACCTCGCGCAGGTTGTGCGGCGGGATGTTCGTCGCCATGCCGACCGCGATGCCGCCGGCGCCGTTGACGAGCAGGTTCGGGAACCGGCTGGGCAGAACGAGCGGCTCCTGCGAACGCCCATCGTAGTTCGGGGCGAAGTCGACCGTCTCCTGGTCGATGTCACGCAGCATCTCCATCGCCAAGGACGCCATCCGCGCCTCAGTGTACCGCATGGCGGCGGGTGGATCGTTGCCGGGCGAGCCGAAGTTGCCGTTCCCGTCGACCAGCGGGTAGCGCAACGACCAGCCCTGCGCGAGCCGGACGAGGGTGTCGTAGATCGCCGTGTCGCCGTGGGGGTGGTAGTTACCCATGACGTCCCCGACCACGCGGGAGCACTTGAAGTACCCGCGGTCGGGGCGGTAGCCGCCGTCGTACATGGCGTAGAGGACCCGGCGATGGACGGGCTTGAGCCCGTCGCGTACCTCCGGCAGCGCACGGCCGACGATGACCGACATGGCGTAGTC
>NZ_CDWTMG010000131.1:0-6453 GCF_977945845.1 Frankia sp. CcMO1 | reverse complement strand
GAGATACGACCGCTGCATCTCGACTTCGATGCCGATGGGCTCGATGCGGTCGCCGGGGGGAGGAGGTAGGACGTCGACCACGGGGTCCTTCCAGGGCAGTGGGAGCAGTCGTCAGGGCGTCAGGGCGGGACGGGCGCCCCGGGCAACGGGGCCGGGTGGGATCCGACGGCGGGTGGGATCCGGAGCCCTCCGTTCGCCGGGTCGGACCGTCGGGATCGCCGCACCCGGACTGACCTGAGGGCCACCCGACGACCGATCCGAGGCACGCGACACGGCCGGGTCAGATGTCCAGGAAACGCACGTCCTTGGCATTACGTTGGATGAAGCTGCGACGCGCGTCGACATCCTCACCCATGAGCACGGAGAACAACTCGTCGGCGACCGCCGCGTCGTCGAGCGTGACCTGCAGCAGGATGCGCCGGTCCGGGTCCATGGTGGTGTCCCACAGCTCGGTGGCGTTCATCTCGCCGAGACCCTTGAATCGCTGGATGGCATCCTTGGGCAGCTTGCGCCCGGACTCCACCCCGCGGGCGACCAGCCCGTCGCGCTCCCGGTCGGAGTAGGCGTACTCCCAGTCCTCCCTACCCCATTTGATCTTGTAGAGCGGCGGCTGCGCCAGAAACACGTGACCGGCCTCGACCAGCGGGCGCATGAACCGGAACAGCAGCGTCAGCAGCAGGGTCCGGATGTGCTGGCCGTCGACGTCGGCGTCCGCCATCAATACGATCTTGTGGTAGCGCAGTTTCGCGATGTCGAAATCGTCGTGGATGCCGGTACCCAGCGCCTGGATGAGGGCCTGGACCTCGGTGTTCTTCAGGACGCGGTCGATGCGGGCCTTCTCGACGTTGAGGATCTTTCCTCGCAGCGGGAGGATCGCCTGGAACTTCGAGTCCCGACCGCCCTTGGCCGACCCACCCGCCGAGTCACCCTCGACGATGTACAGCTCGCACCGCTCGGGATCGGTGTACTGGCAGTCGGCGAGCTTGCCCGGCAGACCGGTGCCGCCGAGCAGACCCTTGCGCCGGGTCAGATCGCGGGCCTGACGGGCGGCGATGCGGGCCCGCTGGGCGTCGAGCGCCTTGCTGACGATAGCCCGAGCCTCGGTGCGGTTGACCTCGAACCAGTCCTTGAGCGCCGAGTAGCACATCTCCTGGATGAACTTCTTGGCCTCGGTGTTGCCGAGCTTGGTCTTGGTCTGGCCCTCGAACTGCGGCTGCGCGAGCTTCACCGAGATGATCGCGGTAAGGCCCTCCCGGATGTCGTCGCCGGAGAGCCGCTCGTCGCTGTTCTTGGCCCCGGCCTTCACCGGCTTGAGCAAGTTCTGGTCCTTGGCGTAGGCGTTGACGGCGCTGGTCAGCGCGGCCCGGAAGCCCTCCTCGTGGGTGCCGCCCTCGTGGGTGTTGATGGTGTTCGCGAAGGTGTAGACCGACTCGGTGTAGCCGCCGTTCCACTGCATCGCGAGCTCGGCCTCGATGCCCACGCCCTTCGACTCCAGCGAGATCACGCTGCGGTGGATGGTGTCCTTCGTGGCGTTGAGGTGACCGACGAAGTCGACCAGGCCGTTGGCGTACTTGTAGGTGACCGCCATGCGTTCCTCGTCACGCTCGTCGACGAGCGTGATCGACAGCCCCTTGTTGAGGAAGGCCATCTCCTGCAGGCGGCGGGCGAGCGTCTCGTACTTGTACTCGGTGGTCTCGAAGATCGTCGGATCCGCCCAGAAGGTGACCGACGTCCCGGTCTTGCGGGTGGTACCGGTCTTGGCCAGCGGCTTGTCCGGGCGGGTCGCCACGTACGGCTGGAACCAGACGTGCCCCTCCCGCTGGATCTCCACGTCGAGCCGGGTGGACAGCGCGTTGACCACGCTGACGCCGACTCCGTGCAGCCCGCCGGACACCGCATACGATTTGCCGTCGAACTTCCCGCCGGCGTGCAGGGTGGTCAGCACGACCTCGACGGCGGGCCGCTTCTCGGTGGGATGCATGCCGACGGGAATGCCGCGGCCGTTGTCGGTGACCCGCATCCCGCCGTCGGCAAGCAGCGTCACGGTGATGGTGTCGCAGTAACCGGCGAGCGCCTCGTCCACCGCGTTGTCCACGACCTCGTAGACGAGATGATGCAGTCCACGCTCTCCAGTGGAGCCGATGTACATACCAGGACGCTTGCGGACCGCGTCAAGACCTTCGAGAACCTTGATCGAACTTGCATCGTAGGCCACGCGGCGGGTCCCCTCGTTCTGGGCGGAAGTATCCACCAGTCTACCCGGCAACCCGCCATAGCGGACGCAGGGAGCCCCCTGACGTCTGCGCAGCGCCACGCACATGGGGATGGCCAACCCCCCCTACCGGACCGACTCCTCCGACCGCCTTGGCGCGCCTCCACGGCTGTCACCGGCACCGCGACCCCGCGGAACCGTCATGATCACCCCAGTCGCCCCGACGGATACCACAGGCGCTCTCCAGGCGCCAAGGGGCGCCTGGAGAGCGCAGGGGCGCAGGGAGCGTCAGGCGGGCGCCAGCCGAACGCCGGTCTCAGCCGTAGGTGTCACGGGGTCCTCGACCGCCGGTTCGGATGGACCCGTGCCGCCAGGACGGCGCCGTCGGTCCACGCACGACGATCCGGCGGACCACGTGTGGACCGAGCTCCCGGTGCAGGATGCCGAGGAGCTGCCGGGACAGCATGCGCAGCTGGGTCGCCCAGGCCGTCGACTCCGCGACAAGTTCCAGCTCTCCGTCACGCAGGGACACCGGGGTGCAGTGGTCGGCGATGTCCGGCCCGACGATGACATCCCATCGGGCCAGGACGTTCGCATCGCTCGCCTGAGCCTTCCAGCCACGGGCCGCCAGCAGCCGGTTGATCGCCGTCCCGAAACCGACCGGTTCGCGCCATTCCCGGCCGGGCGGTGCGATGCCCGGCATCCGCGGCCGGCGGGGCACCTGGTCGTCCGACGGGTCGGCCCGCCGGGCACCGAGGCGGGCCCGAGAGCCCGGGCCCCACGGACCGCCCGTCCCGGTGGCGCCGGCGGATGCCTCCTCATCGGCCCACGTGCCGCCGTCAGCACCTGGCATCCCGCCACCGCAACCAGGGCCGGGTCCGGCCGGACCCGGCCCGGCCGGGTGGCGGGCGGTGTGGCCGGCGCCCCCCCGTCCCCGCCCACGCTCCCGCGCGTCCCGTTTGGCCTGGGCGAGGATCTCCCGCGCCAGGTCCGCTCCGCGGGCTGCGGTGCCGTCCGGCCCCTCGGTCTTCCCTCGGCTCCCGGCACCTCCCCGGGACCGCCCGGGCGCGGTGGGATGGTCCCGGGGGTCTGGGCGCTCAGTGGGCATGCTGGACCTCTCCGTCGGCGACGGCGTACCGCACCCCGGTCAGCTCCGTGGGAACGTCGGTTTCGACCGCGGCTGTGACCAGTACCTGCTCCGCGGAGGCGACGAGTTCCGCGAGCCGACCGCGGCGACGCGTGTCCAGTTCGGCGAAAACGTCGTCCAGGAGCAGGACCGGCTCGCGGTCATCGGCACGCAGCAGGTCGAACGAGGCCAGCTTGAGCGCGAGGGCGAGGGACCAAGACTCGCCGTGACTCGCGTAGCCGCGGGCCGGGAGCCCGTTGATCGACAAGAGCAGATCGTCGCGGTGCGGACCGACCAGCGTCATCCCCCGTTCGACCTCCCGCGGCCGGGCGGCCTCCAGATCGGCGCGGATCGCCTCCGCCAGCATGGTCCGATCCGGTGCCGCCGGACCCGGCCGACCTGCGCCCGGCTGCTCTGGCTGGCCCGGTGGACCGGGTGGACCGGGTGGACCGGGTGGACCGGGTGCAGGCAAGGTGTCCGGGAGGGTGACGCTGGAACGGTAGTCCAGCGCGGTGGCGGACTCGGCGCCGGCGACGGCCTCGTACGCCGCGGCCACGGCCGGCCGCAACGCATCGACGAGTGCCAACCGCGCGGCCAGCACCTCGGCGCCATGCGTGGCCAGGTACCCGTCCCAGACGTCGAGGGTGCGCAGATCTCCCTGCCCCCCGGCTCGCCGGGCCGTCCCGGCGGTGCGTAGCAGGGTCGATCGTTGTTTGAGGACCCGGTCGTAGTCGGCGAGGACCGCGGCCATCCTCGGGGTCCGGGCGATCAGCAGCTCGTCGAGGAACTGACGACGCTGCGCCGGATCCCCCTTCACCAGGGCCAGGTCCTCCGGGGCGAACAGCACGGTGCACAGCAGACCGACGATGTCACGCGGCCGGGCGACGGGAGCCCGGTTCAACCGGGCCCGGTTCGCCTTTCCCGGAACGATCTCGATCTCCACCAGCGCGGCCCGGTCACCCCGGACGATCCTGGCGCGGATGACCGCCCGAGACGCGCCGTCACGGACCAGCGGGGCGTCCCCGGCGACCCGGTGGCTGGCCAGCGTGGCGACATAGCTGATCGCCTCGATCACGTTGGTCTTCCCCTGGCCGTTACCACCCACGAAGGTGGCCACTCCCGGACCCAGCGTTAGGTCAAGAGCTGGGTAGGACCGGAAGTCGACGAGGGACAGGTGCGTGAGGTGCACGTCACCCGTGCAGGCGGATCGGCATCAGCAGGTACCGGTAGTCGGGGACCTCGCCGTCGTCGTCGGCCTTCCGGGTCATGATCGCCGGCTTGTTCGCCGCCACCGCCGGGTCCTCCGCGCTGGCGAAACCGACCCGTACGACGTCCGACTCCAGCGCCCCGAGCGCGTCGAGCAGGTACGACGGGTTGAACGCCACAGACAGCTCCGGCCCATCGTAGGTCACCGGGAGGGTCTCCGTTGCCTGCGCCTCACCGCCCGTTCCAGCCTCCAGCACGAGGTGGTCCGGGGAAAACGTCAGCTGCACCGGTGCGGTCTTCGCAGCGACCAGCGCCACCCGTTTGACAGCCTCCTGCAACGGGGCGATCTCCAGCTGCGCGATCAACGGCGAGCTGTCCGGCAACAGCTTGCGGTAGGGCGGGAAGCTTCCGTCGAGCAACCGGGTCGTCGTCTGCCGGGTCGAGCCGGCGAAACCGGCCAGCGTCTCGCCGGAGGGCCCCGCCCCGAGCGCGATGGACACCTCCACCCCTGAACCCGACAACGACTTCGCGGTGTCGAGCAAGGTGCGGGCCGGCACGAGGGCGACCGTGACCGGTGTGGGCGGGGGGCTGTCCGCACCGGTCACACCGCCCGCACCGAGCCCGGCGGCTGTTTCCGATGGCCGCCACTTCAGCGTCCGCACGGCGAGCCGGTAACGGTCGGTCGCGGCGAGGGTGAGGGTGTCCCCCTCGATCTCGAGGCGGACCCCGGTAAGGACCGGCAGCGTGTCGTCACGACCGGCTGCGATCGCCACCTGTGAGACCGCTGCAGCGAACGCGGATCCCTCGATGTGCCCCGTGATCGGGGGCATGGCCGGAAGGGCTGGGTAGTCGTCCACCGGCAGCATCGGCAACGCGAACCGAGCATTGCCACAAGTGATCACCAAACGGGTGCCGTCGATGCCCAGATCGACCGGTGCCGCGGGCAGCGCCCGGGTGATCTCCGCGAGCAGTTTGCCGTTGACGAGCCCGCGCCCCTCCTCCGACACGGTCGCGTGCACCGTACACTGGGCGGCCACCTCGTAGTCGTACGCGGCGATCTTGAGCATCGGTCCGGTCGCGTCGAGGAGCAGGCCCGAGAGCACCTGCAACTGGGTGGTCGGCCGGCTCGGCAACGTGCGTGCGGTCCAGGCGACCGCTTCGGTGAATTCGTCCCGTTCCACCCGGAACTTCATGGTTAGGCCTCCTGTCGTTCCCTCCGGTTGTTCGGAGTCACCCCGCAGGGAACACCGACCAGCATCTCAGAGTGCCAGCAGACGCCGACGAGCGGTCGGCCGCGCTCCGGGCGCTTGCCTGGGGTCCAGCCGCGGCACGTAGATCGCTCGGATCCGGGCTCGAGCCGTTGTCCACACCTCCTAGTACTAAGAGTTTTTGATCATTCTTAGAAAAATCTAGTTGGTCGTAGTAGTAGGGGGTGTGGATACTGGGGATAACTGCTGTTTCCGCAGGTCAGAGGGGTTGTCGGCCGGTGCAAATCTTGTGGGTGGATCTGTGCATGCGCGCAGTGGTTATCCCCAGGCCCGATCTGCGTCCACAAGGACCACGTTGTCCCTCCACAGGCCTTCCCCGAGTTGTCCACAGGCTGTCCACTGCCACTCCACCGTTCCGACCGCAGGCTGTCCACAACGTTTTCCACAAGCTGTGGGCGGAACCACCCAGTGGGCTCGGTGCGGTTGTCCCCGGTTGTCCCCGGTTGTCCGTGGTCGTTCGGGGGAGTCCTGCCCCGCGGCGTCCGGTCCATGCGCCATGTGTGACACCCGGCGAGGCGTCACGCCCCGCCGTCGGGCGGCAGCCATCGGTCCGCAGGACCGTTCTGGCCGGGGGGAATAGGAGGAACCGTGCTGCCCGGCGGTGGGCAGCGGCGGTGGCAGCGGGCAGCGCCCCTAGGGCC
>NZ_CDWTMG010000130.1:1675-13731 GCF_977945845.1 Frankia sp. CcMO1 | reverse complement strand
CCGCGCACCCCGTCCCACCGCACCGGCCTTACCAGCAGCTCAGACAGAGGCACAACCGACACCGGAACGCGATGGCGGTTCTTAGTATAACTACCTGCGCTTTGACCAACCGAAGAACCCGCTACCAGCCGATCAGCGGTGGGCACCGCCGAACTGGAGACCGACCACGCCGACGATGACGAGGATCAGCGAGGCGATCTTCACCGCGTTCATCGACTCGCCGAAGGCGGCCGCGCCAATGACGGCCATGGCCGCGGTGCCGGCCGCGGACCACACCGCGTAAGTGAAACCGATCTCCAGATGCTGCAATACTCGAGACACGAAAAAAAATGACAGTGGATAGCAGACACAGACCATCAGGGTCGGCCAGAGCCGAGTGAACCCGCTGGTCTCCCGGAGCGCCAGCGTTCCAGTGATCTCCAGCACTATAGCGACGATAAACTGCACGGTGATGGCCATACCCGGACGATATCGGCGCGCCGGATGGCCGTCACCCCGGCCAGGGAGTCCAACCCGTTCGACTCGTCGATCGGGTGGCGGTCATCAGTAGCGGGGTGCCGGCCCCGTGCCGGGCACTCGCCTCGGCGAGCAAGGCGGCCAGCCAGCCCAACGCGCCCAACGTCCACTCGGCGAGGGCTCCCTGGCAGGTAACCCGGTCCGAGCAGGTCCCTGCCACAGTTCGTCGACGACGGCGGATTCCAGCACCGGATGGTCGTCGTTCGCCGGGGAGAACGAGTCATCCGAGAAGACGTGCTGGTCGAGTTTACGCAGCCAGTCGAGCATCGCGGGGGCGGCGGAACGGATGGCCGGGTCCTGCCCACCGTCCACCGTCACCCGCACCCGTGTGCTGTGCCGCGGGGCGCAGTCGGCGAACCAGCCGACGTCCTGCAACAGACTTCCCACGGCGGGTGTCCGTAGGCGGCACGGGACGGCGACGCCCCGGCGGCGGCCGGCCGGTCCTGCCCGGCGTCGTTCATCCCCCACAGGCCGCCGGAGGCGTGAGGATGCGACGAAGGAATCCCGCCACGGGTGCACCGCCAGCTCGCCGTACAGGGAGACGAACAGGGTGCCGGCGGGCCCGGCCGCGTCACCCTCGTGTACTACCGCCGGCACCTGATGTTCCGACCCTTCGTGACGAGTTTGTTCGGGTCGTCGGGTACGCCGAGCAGATCCACGTCGATGACGCTACGCCACCCCGTCAGCCTGCTACTCCTGCAGTGGCCCCGCCCGGTCGCCCGGTTCCCGGCGCCACCGCCGGACTTCACCGTCGACCGGCCCACCGTGCCGACGTTCCGCCACGTGCCGTCGCTGTAGTACTCCTGCAGTTGGACGGTGACGACCGCCCTGGTGACGTCGCAGTCGATGTTGACCCACCAGCCGTGTCCGGACGCCTCGTGAGCGGAACTGGAGACGTGTACGTAGTCGCCCCTGGTCTCGAAATAACACACCCGCGCGGATTTCGTGGTACCGGCTGGGGAACTCCTGTCCCGCAGGCCATCCGCGCCGGCCGCGGCGGCGACCGCGGAACCCGGGACGGGCGCGGGTACCGGCCCCGTCGACGCCGCGGTCGCCGCGGTCGCCGCGGTCACCGAGATCTGCGACGTTCCGATCAGCACGGTGCTCGCAATGCAGGATCCCACGGCGAGCCTACGAAGAGAGTGACGCACAAGCGCACCTCCGAATCGGCTCGGGCAGCGGAAAGAAAACCGCGTGCCCGGGGCGGAAATTGACGACACGCACGGCACCGGTCCCACCGGTCCCATTCGGTTCCGGGCGTCATAAAAAATTGCATCGCCGCCATGCCACGTCAAGCAGGCGGCCGTCCACCCGACCCGTGTCGGACTCTACCGGTCGTCGACGGAAATCTTTTCCACATGGCAGGCGAAAACGACTCGCGCAGGCGTTTCTACTTCAGCCCGGCGGTAATCGTCTCGACGCCGCGCACGGCGCCGGTGGCGTCGCTGCCGCCGTGGGCGTAGAACGCTTACGGCCGGTCGGCCGACCGCCGCGCTCCTGTCGGTCTGGAGCGATCCCGCTTCCGTGGACCGGGGGTGTGAGACAGCTACGCCAAGGCCCAGCGAGCAGGACGTTCCCGCTCGGATCACACCGGCGCCCACCAGCCGGGATACACCACATCCGGTTCCCCGGGCCGGTACATTACGGCCATCGTGTCCAACATGCGCGGTCCAGGCAATGCACCACGGCGGCTCGACCGGCCGCTCGGCGGCGTACACCGGGTCCCGGCGGTCCCGCTGTCTCTGCTGTCTCTGCTGTCTCCGACGCTCCCCGGCGAGGCACCCAGCCCGATGAGTACGCCCGCGCGGGGCGGCCGCCATCCCGTCGGCCCGTCCGGCCGCCCGCCGGCAGCCGCCCCGCAGGCCGGCTCCACCTGACGGACCGAACGATCCATGTTGCTCTTCATCCCGCTGGCCCTGTGCGCCGCGTTCCTGCTCGCGTCGTCCGCGGCTCTGCAACAACGCGCCGCCGGACGCAGCCGGTTCGCCGCCCGTGACGACCGGGCGCACGCGCTGCCCGGGATGGGGCATCTGGTCGACCTGGCACGCGAGCCTATGTGGCTGCTGGGCTGGCTGACGAACGTCGCCGGGTTCTTCACCCAGGCGCTCGCCCTGCACCTTGGTTCCCTCGCCGAGGTGCAGCCCCTCATGGTCACCCAGTTACTGTTCGCGCTCCCGCTGGGCCTGGCCCGCACCCATCTGCGGATGGCGCGGGGAGCATGGTGGGCGGCGGCATCGATCTGCGTAGGCCTCGCGCTGCTCCTCACGGTCCAGGGACGCCTCCCCGCCCATGCGCCCCTGGACGAATACCGGCTGGTGCTGGCCATCCTCGCGATCATTGCCCTCGCGGCGACACTGACGGTGTTCTCCCGCGGCCGGCGACCAGCGATGCGTGCGGCGATGCTCGGAGTCGGCGCCGGGCTGTTCTTCGCGCTGAGCGCCCTGCTGATGAAGCAGGCCACCGACGAGACCCTGAACGAGGGGATCGGTACCACCGCGACCCACTGGTTCGCCTACGCCTTGGGCGGAGTCACGATAGCCAGCCTCGTACTCGGGCAGATGGCGTTCGCCGTGGGTCCGCTCGCACCGACCGTCACCGCCATGAACATCACCAATCCGACGGTCTCCTACGCCCTCGCCGTGCTCGTCTTCGGGGTACCCGCCCCGGACACCCCCGGGGTTATCACGGGTGTCACGGTGGCGGCCCTGCTGGTCGTGGGCGGGGTCGTCCTGCTCGCCCGCTCGCCCGCCCTGCCACGCCCCACCCGTCGCCTGCCTGACGCCCCTCGCCACGACGCCCCTCGCCACGACGCTCCCGCCCCGATGCCCCCGTCCTGATGCCCGTCCTGACGGGCGACGAGGTCGACAGGTTCGATCATCTCCCCGGCGGGGCAGGATGCCAGGCAGGACGTCCGGGCAGGACGACGGGGACGACAGGCTCCGGGGGACCGCCGCGGTCGCTCCGCCCGGTGGCGGCCGACGCGGGGGCAGACCCGGGGGGATCCGGGGAGCCGGCATGGGAACACCGTCCGCACCGTTGCGCTGGACCACCCGATGCGCCATCGCGGGCGGTGGGCCGGCGGGGATGATGCTCGGTCTGCTGCTGGCCCGCGCGGGGGTGGACGTCATCGTGCTGGAGAAGCACGCCGATTTCGCCCGTGACTTCCGCGGTGACACGATTCACCCGTCCACGATGGCAGTGATGGCGGAGTTGGGCCTGCTGACGGACTTCCTTCGCCTCCCGCACACCCGGGCCGCCACGCTGGCTTTGGATATGGCGGGCCGGCGCCGGACCGTTGTGGACTTCCGGCACCTGCGGACGCCCTGCCCGTTCATCGCCCTGATGCCTCAGTGGGACTTTCTCACGTTTCTGGCCGAGCGGGCCGCCGCCTATCCGACGTTCCGCCTGGCGATGAGCACCGAGGCAACCGACCTGGTCCGGGCGAACGGACGGGTCGTGGGCGTACGCGCGGCTGGCCCCCTCGGGGAGGTCGAGATCCGGGCGGATCTGACGGTGGCTGCCGACGGCCGGCGCTCGACCTTGCGGTCCCGTGCCGGCCTGCCGGTGCGGGAGCACGGCGATCCCTTCGACGTCCTCTGGTTCCGGCTGCCGAAAGACATGGGCGACGGGTCCGCGAGCGGCCGCCGGGCGGCGAGGGACGGGAACGGGAACGAGGAGGGGAACGGGCATGGGGAGGAAAAGGGGAACGAGCGTGGGGAGGAGGGAAACGGGGACGGATTCACCCTGGCGCACCTCCGCAAGGGCCACGCCCTGATCACCCTGGATCGACGCGACTACTGGCAGTGCGGCATGGTGGTCCGGAAGGGGTCGGCGCAGCGGCAGCCGAAGACGGCCGGCGGGCTGGCGGCGTTCCGTGCGCGGATCATCGCCGCGGCGCCGGCGCTGTCCAGTGCCGTCGACGACCTCACCGACTGGGACCAGGTGAAGACCCTGGTGGTGCAGGTCGACCGGCTTCGCCGATGGTTCCAGCCGGGTCTGCTCTGCATCGGCGATGCCGCCCACGCGATGTCCCCGGCGGGCGGTGTCGGGGTGAACTACGCCGTCCAGGACGCGGTGGCGACGGCGAACCTGATGGCCGCGACGCTGCGGGCCGGGCCGCCCGAGCCGGCCGAGCTGCGGCGGGTGCAGCGCCGGCGGACCTGGCCGGTCGTGCTCATGCAGATGATCCAGGTCCGGCAGGGCGCCTTCCTGGTGCGCCTGCTGGGTGATGACGAGCGGCCGGCGCACGGCGGCAGCCCGTCACGCCGGGTCACGCGTGCCCCCATGACGAACGCGGTGGCGAACGCGACGGCAAGAACGGTGACGGGGGCGGTGCGGGCCGGGATGTCCAACCTGGTGACAGCCATGATGTCCCATGGGGTGACCGCCACGGCGGCGCCGCGGATCAGACGGGTGCTCGGGCGGGTCATCGGCATCGGATTCCGGCCCGAACACGTCCGCACCCCCGACGTGTTCGCCAAGAATGCCGGGTACGCCAAGAATGCCGAGGGCGTCGAGCGAGCGAGATGAGCCCGCGCGCCGCCCGTCCGTCGCAGGCGGTGTCGCCTCAGCGGTTACCGAACAGACCGCCTAGGCCGCCACCGCCGCTTGGGCCGTGACCACCGTGACCACCGTGACCGCCGAGCTGGTTGCCCTGGAACCCGCCCTGACCGAGGCCGAACTGTCCGGCGGGACCGGCACCCGCGATCGCGTTGTACGGCGGAAGTAGCTCGCAGGGCTGCACGATGACGAAGCCCTCGCCGGTGAACTGCATCTGCCAGCTCTCCCCGGTGTTCCCCCGGGGTCGCCACACGGCCGAGGACGTCACCGCCGCCTGCATCGAGACCTGCAGGCTCGACGACCATCCGACGACCGCGTCGGCGTCCGCGAAGTAGTAGTTCTGATGCGTTACGTGCATGACCAGCGGCGCCCCGGACGTGCAGACGGCGACCCGGCCGTTGCCGCGCAGCTCGACCTGGTAACTCCCGACACCGGCGATGCCGACCTGGCTGTCCACCCGCACCAGGTCCCAGATCAGGTCGACGTTGAAGGCGAGCACGTTCTTGCCGTCGACGGTGAGCCCGTCACCGACCAGGTCGAGGATGTGGATGTCCTGCGCCTGGTTGGCGAGGAAGACCGAACCCGATCCGGAGACCTGCATGAGGTTCAGGCCCTCGCCGCCGCTGAAGAAGCTGCGGAAACGCGAGCCCCAGCCCTCCCAGTGCGCGTCGAAGTTCGCGGCACCCTGGTAGGCGACCATCGCGCCTTTGCGGGCGTAGAACTCCCGCATCCCGCGGGCGCCAAGCGTCGCCTTGAGCATCTTGCCGTTCTGTAGGGAGAACGGCTCGTCCGAGGGACGCTCGGGATTGTCCAGGAGACTGCTGCGGAGGCCGCCGGCCGGCCCACCGGGACCACCGGAGCCACCGGGGGGTGTCCCCTGGCCCGGCGGATAGCCCGGACCACCGCCGGGATAGTTGCCCTGCGGACCACTCGGGTGGCCGCCGTACATCCCGCCCTGCGTCATGTCGCCGTCCCCGTCCTCTCCGCGGTGCGCTCCGCCGTTCGGCGCCGGTATCCGGCCGCCCGCCCCCACCGTGCCATCGCGGCCTCAGCCCCGCACCGAGAAGGTCGGCCGCTCGTCCTCGCTCGGTTGCACGACGACGAACCCCTGGCCGGAAAAGCCGAGCTGGAACGCCTCCCCGGATCCGCGCCCGATGAGCCCGCCAAGCCGGGCGGTGCGCCGGGGCTCGACGCGCAGCCCATCGGTGTAGGCGACGAGGGCGTCGGTGTCGACGTAGGTCGACGCTTCCCGGGTGTCGAGCACGATCGGACTGCCCTTGGCGGTCAGCGCCACCCAACCGTGCCCACGCAGCACCACGTTGAACATCCCCATCCCGGACAGCATGGTGATGCCGCGGACCCGCTCGATGCTCCACTGCAGCCCGGCGTCGAAGGCCAGGATGTTCTTGCCGTTGACCGAGAGTCCCTCGCCGGCAAGCTGCGCGACGATGACCTCCTTGCCATAGTCCGCGAGGTACAGCAGCCCCTGGCCGGTCGCCGTCATGAACGGAACGCCCTCACCCGTCGCCCAGGAGGAGGCGATCCGGCCGAGCTGCGGCGGCTGCGGGTTGAAGTCGATCAGCCCCTCGTAGGCAATCATCGACCCGACCCGGGCAAAGAGATCCTGACCCGGGTTCATGACCACCTTGGCGATCTTCGAGCCGTGCCTGCTCATCCGCTCCATGATCGGAGTTAGTCCGTAATGCTGGATCAGGCTGCCCTGCACGGCCCGCTCCTCTCCCCCAGCGGTCCTCCCGCCGGGCACACTCCCCGGATGGTCGACACGCCTCAGACCTCGTACGGCTGGACGACGATGAAGTGCCCCGCGAACCCCATGAACTGCAGGGCCAGTGCCTCGCCGCTACTGCCGGCGTAGATCTGCCGGGAGATCCGGACCTGAGTCGACGCACTGACCCGCATGCCGGTGGTCCAGGCGACGAGGGCGTTCATGTCCGCGAAGGTCGGGCCCTGCACGGTGAGAGTCATCGGGGACCCCTTGGTCATGACGACCACCGAACCCGGCCCGGAGACCTCGAAGTGGAAGAACCCCCCGCCGGGGATGCCGGGGCTCTCGATCCGACGCACCTCGGTGCGCACGGTGGCGTCCATTGCCAGCAGGTTCTTCGCGTTGATGCAGAGGGAGGAGCTGCCGAGCTCGACGATATGCAGGTCCGCGGCGTCCTGGGCGAGGAAGACCTCACCCGAGCCCTTGCAGGTCATCAGCTTGAGGCTCTGGCCGGTCAGCTTGCCCTCGATGAGACCGCGCAGCCCGCCGCTCTTGTAGTCGAACTCGACGCTGCCCTGGTAGGCGACCATCGACCCGCGCAGCGCCAACGCATCCGGACCGAGGGTGACCTTGACCAGCTTGCCGTTCTGCTGGGTCCACCGACCGGCGGTCGGCACCTCCCGGTAGGGATCCAGGCTGTTCATCGCCCCGGGCGGGGTAGGTCGGGCCTGCGACGGCAGGATCTCGGGTCCGCCGAATGCGCCGGTCGGCGGCATCCCACCCGGCATGCCGGTGGCGGGCATCCCACCCGCGAAGCCCATGGGCGGCGGCGGTGCAGCGGGCGGGGCGCCGAACCCGGGGGCGGGGGCCGGCGGCGGCGCCTCGTCGGCGACCTCACCGCCGTAAGAGCGGATGAGCTCGGCCAGTCCCCCCTGGAACCCCTGGCCCACGGCGGCGATCCGCCACACGCCCTTGCGGTAGATGTCGGCGATCATCACGGCGCGCTCGCTGGTGAAGTCGGCGCCGGTGAAGGAGTAGCGCAGCACCTCGGTTCCCGCGACGACGATCCGCAGGTACCCCGACGAGATCGCCGAGGCGCTACCGGCACCGTCGAGGGCGGCGCAGAACGACAGCCGGCCGATCGAGGCGGGCATCTGGTCAAGGGTGACCCGGAACGCCTGACTGTCGCCGGCCTGCGGCCCGAGGAGCTGGATGGACTTCTCCGGCGACGCCGGCTGGTTGAAGAAGACGAAGTAGCGGTCGTCGGTGAGGCGATCGGCGCCGTCCAGGCCGAAGCAGGAGATGTCCCACTCCCCCGGCGCATTGATCTGGATCCCGACGTAC
This sequence comes from Frankia sp. CcMO1, assembly GCF_977945845.1. Taxonomy (NCBI): domain Bacteria; kingdom Bacillati; phylum Actinomycetota; class Actinomycetes; order Frankiales; family Frankiaceae; genus Frankia; species Frankia sp. CcMO1. The sequence goes on along the minus strand of NZ_CDWTMG010000130.1, from coordinate 5,585 downwards.
AGGTCGGTGCCCGGGGTGATCGTCGACAGCTGCGCCTTCTGCCCTCGACTGAACTGGGTGACCAACACGCTCCCTCCACCTGGCGTTCCGTGACGGACCGGCACAACCATTACCTACCGGCATTACCGTGCCCAACCGGCCAGCCGGCACCCGCCCGCATCCGCACGAACCGGACTGCCGGCAAACTAGCAGCTGCCGGAGGGTACAGCCGAACACGTCGGCGCCGGGAACGCTGTCGATCCCCGGACAAGACGATTCGCGGACAAGACGATCCCCGGGCAAGACGATCCCCCGACGACACCGGCATCGGAGCGGCTACCGGTGACGCTCCTCTCGCGCCCCGGCACGGTCGGGCGTTCACTGGACAGATGCGCTACGTCGAGGGCATCACGACAGCCAGCAGTAAGAAGATATCCAAGATCGGCCTCGGAACCTGGCAGTTCGGGTCCAGGGAGTGGGGGTACGGGGCGAGCTACGCCGACACCGAGGCCGGGCGCATCGTGCGCCGGGCCCTCGAACTCGGGGTGACACTGTTCGACTCCGCCGAGATCTACGGGATGGGGCGCAGCGAACGTATCCTCGGCTCGGCGCTGGCCGGGATCCCGGACGCGCTGGACCGGGCGTATGTGGCGACGAAGCTGTTCCCCGTGCTCCCGCTGGCTCCGATCGTCGAGCAGCGGGCGGTCGCGAGCGCGAACCGGCTCGGGGTGCACCGCATCGACCTGTACCAGGTCCACCAGCCCAATCCGGTGATCAGGGACGGCCAGACGATGCGCGGGATGGCGGCGCTGCGCACCATCGGCCTCGTCGGGGACGTCGGGGTCAGCAACTACTCGCTGACCCGCTGGCAGGACGCCGAGGCGGCGCTCGGCGCGCCCATCCTGTCCAACCAGGTCGAGTACAGCCTGGTTCGGCGCAGGCGGGGCGAGGAGCTGCTGGCGTTCGCCGCCCGGGAGTCCCGGGTCGTGATCGCCTGGAGCCCGCTGAGCCAGGGGCTGCTCTCGGGCCGCTACGACGTCACGAACCGCCCGACCGGGCGGATCCGCGCGATAAACCCGCTGTTCCTCACCGAGAACCTGGCCCGCGCCACCCCGCTGCTCGACGTCCTACGCGAGGTCGCCGCCACGCACGACGCCACCCCCGCCCAGATCGCGCTGGCCTGGGCGATCCATCATCCGTCGGTCGTCGCGATCCCGGGGGCGTCCAGCGTCGCCCAGGTGGAGAGCAACGTCGCCGCGGCCGACATCACGCTCACTGAGGACGAGTACGGCACGTTGACCGCCGCCGCGCAACGCTTCGAACCGCTCGCCGGCACGTCGGCCTTCGCCGCACTGGCCGCGGAACGGCTCCACCGCTGACCGCTGTCCGGCCAGTCCGAGGCGTCCGGTCAGTCCGAGGCGTCCGGTCAGTCCGGGGCGTCGTAGGTGGTCACGTCGTCGGAGGAGATGTCGTCGGAGGAGATGATGTGGAACGGCGGGCACACCCCGGTCGAGTGGTGGGCCGCGGCCTCCAGCGCCATCCGGACCCGCTGTTTCGGGTCGAGGCCCCGGGTGCTGTGCAGCGAGCCGCAGGCGTACTCGTCGCCGCTGCCGACCGCGTAGTAGTCGTCCACGCTGCGGCCGATCTGGTAGTCCGAGTCGATGCGGTAGAGGTGTCCGCGGACGCCGACCAGGAACAGCCCGCCGCTCTCATTGCCGGAGTCGTTGCGGGCGAAGCCGCCGTCGCGCAGGCAGTCCCGGACCACCGCGATGAAGTCCGTCGCCATGAACCGATCGAGATCCCAGTCCTGCGGGACCGGGGGCACGAGGCTGTAGCGGAGCAGCTGGCCCATCCGGAACGAATCAGTGAACCCCATAATGAACTCACTGTTACGAAATACCTTGGTATCCGCACGGACAGTGATAGACCAGCCGGCGACACCGGCGCTGTCCCCACCGATCACGACCCGGCCGTCCTGCTGTACCCCGACGATGCAGGTCACGAAGCGGAATGGTACCGGTTCGCCCCGAAGCCGGACGCCGTACCCCATCCGCGCCACCGGCCCGTTGACGCGCCCCGCCCGCTGTCACCCTGCCGACCCGGGAGCGGTTCCGGCGGTCCGGTCGTCCTGCGGATGTGAGAACGTGTCCTACGCACACACGAGAATGGGAATGGAAGAGGACGGGCACCCATGGGGATGAAGCGGTTCATGTCGCGGCTCGGCGTGGGCGGGGCCGAGGTCGAGACCGTGCTGGACCGTCCGGAGACCCTGCCGGGCCAGGTCGTGACCGGTCTGACCACCGTTACCGGCGGCAAGGTCGAGCAGAAGATCGAGAAGGTCCTCGTCACGCTCGAGGCGACCGTCGAGGTCGAGACCGACGACTCGACCTGGCACGAGCAGATCACCTTCGGTACCCAGCAGATCGGCGGCGACTTCACTATCCACCCGGAGCAGCAGATCAGCGGCCGCTTCGAGCTGCCCGTGCCGTGGCAGACCCCGATCACCGACATCGGCGGGTGGCACCTGCACGGGATGAAGATCGGGGTGCGGACCAAGCTGGCCATCCCCGGGGCGGTGGACCCGGGTGACCTCGACGCGGTGAACGTGCACCCGCTGCCCGTCCAGGAGGCGGTGCTCACCTCCCTCGGTGACCTCGGCTTCCACTTCAGGTCCGCCGACGTCGAGAAGGGCCGCCTACACGGCTCCGACCTGCCCTTCTACCAGGAGATCGAGCTGAAGCCGTCGGGCGAGTACGCCCGGCGCATCTCCGAACTGGAAGTCACCTTCCTCGTCGACGGCTCCGGGGTGGACGTCGTCCTGGAGGCCGACCGCCGCGGCGGGCTGCTGTCCTCCGGCGGCGACGAGCTCAGCCGGTTCCGGCTCGGCCACCACGACACCGACCGGCACCAGCTCGCCGGGCTGCTCCACCAGCAGCTGGAGCACCTGGGCCGCCGCCGCGGCTGGTTCTGAGCGCTCCACCCGTCCGGGGACATCGGCTCACCTGGTGAAGCTGCAAGAATACGGTATGTGAAGATCGAGGAGCTGGAGGCGGATCGTACCTGGCTGGCGTTCGACCCCATGCGGCAGCTTCGGCCGCATCTGACCTCCACCGGGTTCGTCAAGCTCGTCAACGAGGTCCAGCGCCCCGAGGGATACCGCCTGGTCGCGTCGTGGGACGGGGAGCTGGGACGGGTGGTCGCGGCGGTCGGATTCCGGCAGGTGACCTCGCTCGCCTACGGGCGGCATCTGGTCATCGACGACCTGTCCACGATCCTGGCGGCGCGGGGGCGGGGGCACGCCACCCGGCTGCTCGCCTGGAGTGAACGGGAGGCGCGCCGGCTCGGCTGCGAACATATCCATCTCGACGCCGGCACCCACCGCTACGAGGCGCACCGGCTCTACCTGCGGACCGGCTTCACGATCGCGGCCTTCCACTTCACCCGCCGACTCTGAGATCGGGTGGCCCAGGGGATTCGCATCCTTGGGCCACCCGACCTCAAGCCGCGTCGGTCCGGGGCCTGGCTCAATCGTCGCGCCGATCCGGGCTTCGTCGCCCAGGGGCTTCACGTGCTCAGCCCGGCGATCACTATGAAGAACCGGTGCGCCCGGTCGTGCGGCCACACCCGCGACAGCCCCGCGCCCACGAGCATCCCGCACACCGTCCGCCGGCCGGTCGCGGCGAGCATCCCGCAGGCCAGCGCACGGAACACCTGGAACGTCGGCGCGGTGAAACACGGCCAGAAGAACGGCCAGGGAAGACGGTACAGTGAGATCTGGGAGCATCGGCGTCCACTTTTTTGAGCTGGTTTAGGAAGCGCCGATGCTCCCGCCACCAGCCCGTCGGGCAGCCTGCTTCCCTTACCGGCACGCCGCAGCCGTGCCACACCCGGACACCACCATCCGGTCAATGGATTAAATCAACGTGCTTTA
>NZ_CDWTMG010000130.1:0-998 GCF_977945845.1 Frankia sp. CcMO1 | reverse complement strand
CGAAACGCGCAAGTTATTTCATTTCGACTCCTTAATGCCCATCGCAGGGCAATCAAGAAAACTGCGAAACTCTAGTTGTTCACTAAGTCAATTATATTGTGAGCGCTTAGGTTGCCGCAAGACAGCTACCCCGCGCGCCAAGTTATTCCACACACAACCAGCTGGGGACGGTTATCAAGCTGGTCCAGCATTGACCGTTCCCCTCGGGCTCCCTCATAGGCAGCATCGGGGTTCCGTTACAATTTTGCCTGCTACCTCATGACCTATAGGGAGACGTTGTGCGCGAGGTTGAAGTCAAGTATTCCGTGTCGGACCTGGAGGCAGTGCTTGGCGCGCTCAGTGGGCGGGGTATCAACCTCGGCGAGGCGGTGTACCAGGACGACCAGGCCTTCGCCCCGCTCGGCTGGTCCTTCGGAGACAGCAAGCTTGGCGTGTCATTCCTGCGGCTGCGCACGGTGAACGGCCGCCACTGGTTCGCCCTCAAGCAGCCGGGCGCCAACGCCCAGGACTGCTTGGAGTACGAGACGGAGCCAGCAGATGCACGAGGCGATCCTTCGCATGGGCTACTGGGCGACGGTCCGGGTTGCCAAGTTCCGGCGGACCGGCCGGCATGGCGAGGTTTCGTTGTGCCTGGATGAGCTGGAAGGGGTCGGGACGTTCCTGGAGCTGGAACGCATGGTGCCCGACGACGCGCCGGCCGCCGCCGTGCAGGAGGAGTTGGCGGCCTTCGTGGCGTCGCTGGGGGTGGAAGCCGTACGCACGGTGGAGACGTACGACTCCTTGGTACGGGCCGCTCAAGAAGCGGTACGGGTGCCCTCCAGCCGGGAGAGCACAGACGCCGCCAGTACGGCGGCCACTTCCTCCCCCGTCTGAGCCCCGATGTCGTGGCACAGCACGGCGTAGCCGGCAGCTTCCAGCTCGGCGGCAACAGTCCGGTAGGCATCTGCTTCGGCTGCACCGGCCTCCGGGCCGCCGCGGTGGAAGCGGCTGTAGGGCCT
>NZ_CDWTMG010000129.1:0-13080 GCF_977945845.1 Frankia sp. CcMO1 | reverse complement strand
ACACAACACTTCTCGCGCGAAAACCTCCAGACCAGGAACCATCCGACGGAAAAGCTGGGCAGACCAGCCCATCACCCCTGCCCGGAACCCACAAGATCATCCCGCCCAACAGAAGAAACCAGTCCAGAACCCGATCCACGGATCGAGACTTAAGGACGGGGCCCGTAGCGCTTCTCAAGTTCTTCGAACCGTGGAGGCAAGTTCATGCCCAGGTCGGGAGCGCCAGCTATATCGCCGGTGCGCGGGTTTTCAATGCGGAAGTTGTATGCACCAAAGGTTACATCTGGCGTTGTCCATACCACCCGGTAAGCGGCATCGATCGTGGCGGTCAGTGCCTTTTCGTCGGGGCCGTCCGAGAGGATGACTCCATCGAGATAGGCGCTGTCGGTAACGTTCTTGGCCCGGTAGGTGAGGCGTGACTCGGTGACGCCAGGAAGTTCTTCGATCTTCTGGTTGAGACGTTCAACATCTGCCCCGTTCGGGGTCCGTCGCGTGCTGCTCGGCGTCGTCGATTCGCCGGGCTCGCCGGGAGCGCAGGCGGCCGTGCCTAGCAGGAGCAGACAGGCGACGATCGTCACGCTGGACCACCGACGCGCGCGGCGCGATGGGAGGTGATGGCCGGTGCGGTTCACGAAAGGTCCCGCGCCATCTGAAACTCCTGCACGGTCATGTCCTCCGCGTTGCCGGTTAGGAACGGCGCCATCGACTCCCGCAAGGCCGCTATTGATGGGTCTTCCGAGGTGTCGATCAGGGCACCGGTCGACGCGTAGTGCCGTCCGTGATGCGACTCGCCGGTGCTGTCGACCGGGTTGCCGTCGCCGTCCTTGAGCCCGGTGGGATCGCGGAACACGGTCAGCCAGCTCGGCCGATCGGGGTTGTCCCCTCCGTCGAGCCGTGGAACGGCGTCCTGGTCGTGCTCGATCGAGAGCACTTGCACCTCGGGCGGTATGTCGAAGCCGGCCACTGGCGAGCCGCCGGTGACGACGTTGGTGATGTTGAACTCGAGTCGGGTGGCGGGGTCGGAGGCGAGCGATGCGGCCGTGATGCCGCCCTGGGAGTGTCCGGCGAGCAGGATGGGTTCATCGGACCGGACTCCGGCCTGGCGCAGGGCCTGGCGGATGGCTTCGTTCTGCTCGGTCTGCTGACCAGCCATGAGGCGCAGGTTGTTCGTGAGGTCGACCGGGTTCTCCCCGGCTTCCGGAGACCATTCCTGGGTGCCGGGAATCTGCACGACCCATCGGCGGGTGCCGTCCGGCTGCGCCACCGCGAACACGCGGACGCTGCCGGGAGTCTCACCGAGCTGACCGATGCCTTCGAACAGGGATGCGGTGCCGGCCGGGATTTTGAACTGGGCCGGGTCGGGTGTGACCGCGTCACCGAGGGCGCGCGTTTCGGGTCTGCCGTGGCCGAAGAGGCCGAAGATGCCGCCGAAGGCGATTAGGTCGGCGGTGCTGTGGGTCAAGTTGAGTGGCGGGAACGGCGCGCCCTCCTGGCTGACGGTCCAGGTGCTGATGAGCGCGGCGGGGACAGGGCCGAGCATGATGCCGGCGCCCGCCATGAGTCGTGGGGCGCCGGTGATGACACCGTCGATCAGCCACGGATTGGCGTACAGGACGTCCGTCAAGTTCTGCATGGTCAGGCCGGGGATCCGCTTGAGCTCGGCGATGTTCCCGGTCTTGACGGCCCACAGCGCGCGCGGTAGTTCAGACCCGGCGGCGCCGAAGAGAGTGGGCAGGGTGCCGGCGACTTCCAGTTCAGTGGCAAGAGCCGCCTGTGCCTCGTCGACGGCCCGGTACGCCTTGACGGACAGATCCAGCGTGACGGCAGTGAGCTTGAGCCTAGCAACCGCTACCTGCAGACCGTGAGGTCCGTCCGCCGCGATAGCGGCCTGGGCCGTCACCTCAGCTGCCGTCCCGGGGGACAGCACCGCCGAGGCGAGCACGTCGGCGTTGATGGCGACCCGGCGGACGTCCGCCAGATGAGTACCGACCGCATCGCTCAGCGCGTCGAGCTGGGAGGCGTAGTTGAGCATGTCGAGGTAGTTGGCGGTGATGCCTCCGACACCGCCGCGGACGTCCAGGGTGTCGTCAGTCACCAGCGCCGTCCGATCGACCGGTCCCCGCGTCGCCATCCGTAGTGGAAGTCCGCCAGCGCGCGCTCTGTACGCTCAACGCCGCCGTGACGGCCGACAACAGGTCGGTGCGAATGGACTGCGGCGTGGCCGGCAGTAGCCTCAGCTCGACCTCAGGAGCCGGGCGGTCCGATTCGGTGCGCGTGCCGTGGGCTGAGGCTTGGACCTGCGGGTCAGGACGCGTGGGCGCTCCGTCGGCTCCGACGGCCGCGATCTGGTCGCCGGCGCGGAGCCAAACTCCACGCCACGTCGGCAGGCGGGGATCGGCAAGGCGGCTCGGCGCTGCTGCGCCGAGCTCGGCGACGAGTGTCACCTCGAGTGCGCCGCTGAGCCGGTCGGCCAAGTCGCGCAGCAACGGCGGCACGTGCCCGAGCCCGGCCTGTTCCAACAGGATGGCCAGAGTGGTCCGGCGCAGGCCGCCACCCGCGTCCGGGCCGGCGTCCGAGGACGGATCGTCGATGCGTTGAAGAACGTCCACGATCGCCAGGGCGTCCGCCCAGCCCAGCGTTACGCCGTCCGTCTCGGCACCACCTGTTCCCTGGACAGCACCAGCAAGCGGCCCACCGGTCAACGGGCCGACGAAGATCGGCGGCGCGGCCCGCAGAAGAGCCCGCAGCGTTCCGGCCACCGGGAAGAACGACAGTTCAAGGAATCGGCCCTCCTCGGTGACCGCCGGTCCACCACCACCACCACCGCCGCCACCACCACCGCCACCAGCGGCGGCCGCGTCGCTGGCGACCCGCTGCAAGCGGGCCAAGCCAACGCCGTGGACGCGACCGATCGCGAAGTCTGCGAGCACTGTGCGACTACCTGTCCAACCCCGCACGCGCGCCCGCAGGGCGCCGCCACCGAATGTGTCCAACGCCCGGGCGAGCTCAGGGTGCACGTTCTGCTCAGCGTCCACCAAGCCGCGCTGCCGCAGTCGCTCCAGCGCCCTGCTGCGTGCTGCCACGACCTCCCGCTCGCTGGTCAGCAGTCCCCACCCCGGTATGAGCACATCCGGCAGGCGAGCTTCTACCGAGCTGCCTGCCACGGACCTGCCGTCGTCGGCACGAGACAAGAGGTCCAGCAGTACGCGCCAAGCGTCCTGATCCAGCACCTGGGACCACGCCTCACCGCCTTCAGCACTCGGATGCCGTGACGGACCAACTCTCAGGCTCATCCACGCCACCCCCGCTCCTGCGCCAGGTCGACCCACTGCAGGGCGCCACCGGGCACGTCACGGATCGCCGCGTCCAGCCTGCGCGCATTGCCCACCGCCTCCTCGCGGGCCAGGTCAGCCCCCCGGTCCGCGAGATCCACCACGGTGTCCAGCAGTTCCTCAGCCCGGTCCACCACCAGCCCGCCCAGTCGCCGGGCCTCTTCCCAGGCGTTGGACGCCTGGTCGCGCAACCAACGCTCGGCCGCGGCGATCCGGTCCAGCCGCTGCTGCACCTGCGTGGCGTGCGCCTCCAGCGCACGCTGCAGCTCGTCCAGTTCACCCGCCGTCATCCGCGACTGCTGCACCGCCTCACCGAGTTGCGCCCGGTACCTGCCCGCCCGGACCGACTGCCAGTGCACCCCCGTCGCCCGATCGGCACGGCTCGCGTCCGCACGCACCTGGTCCGCCCAAACTCCGACCTCACGAGCAAGCCGCCGGATGGCCTCGACGTCCCCGTACATCGCCCGACTCCTGCCATCAGCCGCGGTTGGTGACGACCGCCTGGATCTCCGCCACCGGGATAGCCGTGGTGGTCGAGGGTCCGGTCAGCGTGGCCGGTGCGCCGGGGATGTCGACCGGTTCGCCGCCGTCCTCGTAGGTGATGGTCCAGGTCGCGAAGGACCGCACCGCGTAGACGGACCGCCCGGCGTCGTCCCGGCTCGATTGCCCGACCGATGAGCGGCGGTAGGTGTGGGCACAGCCGGTCGGGTCATTGACCGGCAGATCGCACTCGAGTTCGGCGCCGTCACCGGTGACCACATGCCACTTGGATGGCGTGGCGTTGGCGACCAGGCCGAACGCCGACGTCCCCGCCAGCGGTTCCACCTCGCCCGTCGGCGCGAACCGGGTCTCCAGGTTCACGATGCTTTGAACCGGCGGATCGGTCTTCATGCCGAGCTTCGGTGCCTTGAGCTGGCCGACGGCCTGCTGAGCCTGCACGGTCAGCGGCGGCTCGACAGGCAGGGCGTCGTCGAGCCAGATCGCTTGCCCTTCCCACTGGTCGCCTTCGAGGCACATCCGGACGACCCATTCGGCGTCCGGCTCGGGCGGCTCGCCCGTGGGCGGAGCGAACGGCACCACGCTGTCCCGGATGAAGCAGGGACGCTCGCCCACGCAGTACGTCGCCGGTGCGGCCAGGGCGCACGACGGCTCGTCGCTCCCGCCGCCGTTCCCATCGTCCTTCCCCTGATCCGCCGACTGCTTGCTTCCTGGCTTCTCACAAACGTAGATCAACTCCCGGCGGAAGCTGTCCCGCTGCCAGCACTCCTTCGGCGCTGCCTGGGCGGGGGACCCGGCAGGGAGGACGGCCAGCAGCACCAGGAGGGCGGCCATGACCAGGGATCGGGAGTTCGGGTGTGATCTCATGCGTTACGCCGTGGGCTTCTCGTCTCAACAGGTCGGACCGGTCGGCTTCTTGCTGCTGACGCGCCAGGTGCCGTCCTCCAGAACCAGCCGGACCTGGATCGGGCGGCGGCCCTGACCGGTCTCCTCAGGACCGGGCGTGGTGCCGGCCTGCACCGTGATGACCTCGTTCGCATCCATGCAGGCGTCGAGCGTCGCCTTCTCGCCCGTGATCTTGACGGCCGTCACGGTGATGCCGGGTTCCCCGACGATCCGGTTGCCCTCATCGAAGATGAACGACAGGTCCTCGACATCTTCCTGAGCCACGGCGGCCGTCGCGTACGGCCGCAGCTTCGAAGCGTCAAGATCACCCGCAGCAGCTATCTCGGCAAAGGTCTTCTCGTAACCTCGGTAGGCCGACTCCACTGCCGCCTCCGGGCTCTGGGTGGTCGACGGCGCCGCCGTAGCCTCCGGCAGGCCGCCCGCCTCGTCACCGTCCCCGCAGGCAGCGACCCCCAGACCAGCGGCGACCAGCACCGCCATGAAGTGGCCCCGGCGCAACCGCCACGTCCTGGGTCGGGCTGTCAACACGTCTGCACTCCCCGTTGGTTCCGCTGTGCCACCCGCACCGGGCCTATTAGTACGACAGCCGGTGCGCCCAGTGATCAGGAGGTGGTCGTTCGCGGCCGTGACTTGGTCTGAAGCTCGTCGTCGCCTGCCGGTGTGAGTCCGGTCCGGGTAGCTGCCAGGAGGCCCGGTAGCAGGCTGGCGGCTCGGTCTGGAAACGGGTCGGGTCGAAGCCCAGCGTCGAAAGCCCTGTTGGGGGAGCAACTCAGCGGTCCGTAGCGTGCAGCGAAGCCTGCCGCGTCGTTAGACATTGAGGGAGAGCCGAGCCGGGTGGCTCACGGTGAAGGCCATGGAAGCGGTGAAGATCCTGGAAGGCAGCCGCGAGGGACTCCCCGGCGTATGAGGGCGCGGAACGTTGAGATGGTGACGGCGGGAACTGGGGAGACCCTCCCCGGCCGAAGCGCCCTGCGCGATCACGTGGGTGGTCAGGCGTGGACGGCTGCGCTCTATAACCGGTGTGGAGCCGGGAAGTGGGTGCGGTGCTGGGAGGGAGTCGGAGGCGGCCGTAGTACTGATCGAGCCGGGCGGACAACACAACCGCCGGTGAGGGAAGGGCCGCTGCTTCGTTCACGCGTAGTGCCTGTTGGGAGGGGCCCGGTGAGTGTCGATCATGGCTAGTTCCACCGCGGTGGGGTCCCGGGCGACGTCGGTGGTGGTCCCGCCGGGGAAGCCGGATGATCCGGTCCGAGCCTTGCAGCATGCGCTTTACCGGTCGGCCAAGGCCGATCCGGGACGTAGGTTCCACGCGTTGCATGACAAGGTCTGGCGCAGGGACGTCATGTGGCGGGCGTGGGTCGCGGTGCTCCGCAACGACGGGGCGCCGGGCATCGACCGAATCACCCTGGCCGAGGTCGAGGAGTACGGCGTCGGTCGGCTGCTCGATGAATTGGCCGTCGAACTGCGGGACGGTGACTGGCGGCCGATGCCGGCGCGGCGGGTGTTCATCCCCAAGCCCGGCAGCAGCGAGGTGCGCCCGCTGTCGATCCCGACGGTTCGTGACCGGATCGTGCAGGCGGCGACCAAGATCGTGCTCGAGCCGATCTTCGAAGCCGACATGCTCGACTGCTCCTTCGGGTTCCGCCCGAGGCGGTCGGCGCACGACGCCCTCCAGGTGCTGATCGATGAGTCCTGGCAGGGCAACCGGTGGGTGGTTGAGACGGACATCGCCAACTGTTTCGAGGCGATTCCGCACGAGAAGTTGATGCGAGCGATCGAGGAACGCGTCAGCGACCGAGCCGTTCTGAAACTCCTGCGTGTGATGCTGCGCGCCGGGGTGATGCAGGACGGTCAGGTCCGTCGGTCCGTGACCGGCACCCCGCAAGGGGGAGTGGTCAGCCCGTTGTTGGCGAATGTCTACCTGCACCGGCTGGACCGGGCATGGTCGGCGCGCGAGCACGGCAGGCTGGTCCGCTACGCCGACGACGTGATCGTGATGTGCCGCACGAGGGAGCAGGCCGAAGCTGCGTTGGAGCAGTTGAGAGTCCTACTGGCCGATCTCGGGTTGGAACCGAAGGCGGTCAAGACCCGGATCGTGCACCTGACCGAAGGGGGCGAGGGTGTGGACTTCCTCGGCTTCCACAACCGGTTGGTGCGGGGCCGGACCCCACGCTCGGCGCATCTGGTCTTCCTCGCCCGCTGGCCCGCACGCAGGGCCGTCCAGCACGCCCGTGATCGGATCCGGGTCATCACCGCCCGGTCCCGGCTGCTGGTGCCGGTCGAGGTGATCGTGCGGGAACTGAACTGGTTCCTGCGCGGCTGGGCCGGGTACTTCCGCTACGGAAACTCGGCCCTGATCCTCGGCCAGATCAGGAACTACGCCCTGACGCGGTTGGCCATCTGGCTGTCGAAACAAGGCAACCGGCGGCGAGCTTGGCGATGGGGCCTGGTCCAGTTGCTCCTATCCCCGGATCATCTGGGTCTGATCAGCCTCGATGGAATCGTCGTCCCGCCCAGACCCTTCCGGGACTGGCGCGCCGAACGCCGACGGTGAAGAACGTCGGTAAGCCGTGTGCGGGAGAACCGCACGCACGGTTTGACGGGCGGGGGCTGGAAACGGACCACCACATCGGTGATGGCACCGCGCCAGCCCCCGACCCTCCCACTTCGTGATCTGTCGGGCGTGTCGGTCCCGGGCATGGGGCGGCCACCGCTCGAGGATCTTTGCTTGTGTGGAACAAAGAAGATCTTGCGGTGGCCGCGGGCCACAGCGTAGCGGCCGGTGCTGATTCCGGTGTTGCTCCGGAGGTCGATCCCGAGCGGTGGCAGTCGGAGCTGGACGATGTCGTGACTCGGATCGGGTCGCGGTTCGCGCGGGTGGAGCCGCGGCGGCGGGCGCGGGCGTTCTTGTTCGGGTTGATGGCTGAGCTGCCGCGGCGTAACTGCTGGTCGATCGCCGAGTTCGCCGGTGATCGCGGGCCGGATGGGATGCAGCGGCTGCTGAACGCGGCGGTCTGGGATGCCGACGCGGTGCGGGACGACCTGCGCGAGTACGTGGTCGAGCGGCTCGGCGATCCGGACGCGGTCGCCGTGCTCGACGAAACCGGTGATCTGAAGAAGGGTACCCAGACCGTTGGGGCGCAGCGACAGTACTCCGGCACCGCGGGCCGGGTGGAGAACTGCCAGGTCGCGGTCTACCTCACCTACGCCGCCCCGAAGGGGTATGCGTTCATCGACCGGGCGCTGTACCTGCCCAAGTCCTGGACCAACGATCCGGGCCGGTGCGCCGCCGCCGGCGTGCCCGCCGACACCGGGTTCGCGACCAAACCCGCCCTGGCCCGGGCGATGATCGAGCGCGCGTTGGACGCCGACGTCCCGATGGCCGCGGTGACCGGCGACGAGGTCTACGGCGCCGACCCGGCGCTGCGGTCCGCGCTGGTCGCCCGGCGGATGCGGTACGTGCTCGCCGTCGCCAAGGACCATCCGATCACCACCGGCATCGGCAGCCGACGAGCGATCGACCTGGCCGTGCGCCTGCCGGCCCGGGCGTGGCAGCGGATCTCCGCCGGGAAAGGCGCCAAGGGCGAACGCTGGTACGACTGGGCCCTGATCGACACCACCACCGCCCCCGCCACCAACCCCGAGAGTGCCACCGAGCCCGAGGCTGACCCTGGGGCTGACCCCGACGCCGGGCAAGTGGGGTGTCATTGGCTGCTGATCCGGCGCAACATCCGCACCGGCGAGCTGGCGTTCTACCGCGCCTACAGCCCGACCCCGATCCGGTTGGCCGCGCTGGTGAAGATCGCCGGCACCAGGTGGCGGATCGAGGAATCGTTCCAGTCCGGCAAGGAACTGTCCGCCCTGGACGAACACCAGGTCCGGCGCTGGACCTCCTGGCACCGGTGGACCGTGCTGGCCATGCTCGCCCACGCCGTCCTGTCCGTCCTGGCCGCCACCACGCCAGCGCCCGACCCAGCTGCCGGCCTGATTCCCTTAACCCGCAACGAAATCCGTCGGCTCCTGGCCACCGCCACCGCACCCATCCACCGAGCCCGACACGCCCTGCACTGGTCCACCTGGCGACGACAACACCAAGCCCGAGCCCGCACCAGCCACTACCGCCGCCGCGGCGACGACATCACCTGATCACGAAGTGCGGCTGTCGTACTAGGCGCTCCGCCGCTCACGAGGAGCGATACGACGACAGGAGCCTCGGCGTGCGTCCGGGCGGTAGGGATGGGTCTTCCATTAGCAGTGCAACTGAGGCTGCAACTCGACCGAGTTCGCGGGCAAGACCAACTACCCAAAGCCCCAGGTCAGACGTGGAGCCGCCTGTGGGAATCGAACCCACGACCTACGCATTACGAGTGCGTCGCTCTGGCCGACTGAGCTAAGGCGGCGTGTGCCAGCTTCGCGGCACGGTGGACGAGTATACGGGCTCAGCGGCAGCGGCCGTCGCACGGGAGCCGCCCGCCAGGCCGCCCCGCCAGGCCGCACGCCGCAACTCGCGATGGCGGGACCCGCCGGAGCCGTCAGGTGCAGCGCAACCCGTCGGCCGGCTGCGTTCCGTCCAGCAGGTACGTCTCCACGGCGTCGTCCACGCAGGTGCTTCCCTTCCGGTACGCCGTATGCACCGACCCCTGCCAGGTCACGAGCCGCGCGGACGACAGTTGCGACGCCAGCGACTGCGCCCACTCATACGGCGTCGCCGGGTCGTCGACCGTGCCCAGCACCACGATCGGCGCCGCGCCGGGAGCGGTCAGCTTCTGCCGCGGCATGGCGGCCTTGATCGGCCACTCCGCGCAACCGAGCCATCCCCAGCCCACCGCGCCACCGAGCGGCGGGAACTGCTTCTGGAGCGCCGCGGCGTCCGCCCCGATCTGGGCCGGCGTCCGCAGCTCGGGGATGTCCAGGCAACTGATCGCCGCATTGGCGGCCCAGATCTGCCCGAACCGACCTTGGTCGTCCCGCTCCAGATACAGGTCGGCCAGCTGCAGCAGGTCCGTTCCGTCCCCGGCGAGCGCCCGGTCGATGCCGATCGTCAGCTGCGGCCACAGGCTGGTGGTGTACAGCCCCTGGATGATCCCGGTGAACATCAGGTTCTGCGTCAGGGGCCGCCCCGACTCGGTGCTCAGCGGGTTCTGGTCGGCGGCATCGACGAGGAGCTCGAGCTGGTTCAGCCCGTCCTCCACCGACCCTCGCAGCGGGCATCCGCGCTCCGACTGGCAGTCCGCGACGAACGCCCGCAGCGCGCGCATGAAGCCCTCCGCCTGACCCGCCGCGAACTGCGCCGCGCTCAGCGACGGATCCACCGCGCCGTCCAGCACCAGCCGTCCCACCCGCCACGGGAACGTCTGTGCATACCAGGCGCCGAGGTAGGTACCGTACGAAGCACCGTAGAACGTCAGTCGGCTCTCCCCCAGCGCCGCGCGGAGGACGTCGAGATCGCGCACCACGCTGAGGGTGTCGACATGCTCGAGCAGCGCGCTGGAGTTCTGCTCGCAGGAGACCGCGAAGGCCCGGGCGACGGCGACTGCGGCCGAGATCTCGGCCGGGGAGTCCGGTGACAGGTCACTCGACATGTACTTGTCCATCGCCGCGTCCCCCAGGCACTTCACGGGCGCGGAGCGGCCCACGCCACGGGGGTCGAAGCCCACGACGTCATAGTGCTCGGTCACCTTCCGCCCGAACGCTTCCTGCGCCGACTTGGCGTAGTCGATGCCCGAGGCCCCCGGCCCGCCGGGATTCACGACCAGCGAGCCCAAGCGGTCGCCGGACGCCCGGTCACGCAGGACCGCGACCGTGATCGTGTCACCCCCGGGCTGCGACCAGTCCACCGGAACGGTCAGCGACGCGCACTGGAAGTCCTTGTCGCACTCCCGCCAGGAGAGGGACTGCCGGTAGAAGCGCGCCACCGCCGGCTGCTCGGCCGGATCCGTGACGCCGGCCGGCGGCTTGCCGGCGCTCGGCGCCGGGGACGGCGAAACGTCTGGCCCATCGTCCTCCCCCCCGGGAAAGGCACACCCGGAAAGCGCCAACGCCCCGGCCAGGGCCGCGGCCAACACCGTCGGAAGCGCCACCGACCAGCCCCGCGCGCCCCCGACTCCCGACCGTGCCCCCCGGCCCCTCGCCCCCGTTGCCGCCGTAGGGACGGCGCGCGACACGCGCCGTTCGGTGGAGAACATCGAGGGTCGGGCTCCTTGGGGTGCGGGCACGTCGTCAGGAGACGGTATCGGACATCGTCGGCACGACGGTCCGGCGAGCCCCGCGCCGCAGGTCAGAGCCCACCCATTCGGACGGAACCGGCCAACCTCACCACGTGGCGGCGTCGGCTACTCAGGAGCGATACGACGGTGATACCGTGTCCGGCGGTTGCAGATGCAGTTCCCGCTTGTTGATCAAGGCCCGCGGAGACGTCCTCCGTGGGCCCGTCGTATTTCGGGGGCCCTGTGCCGGGGATGCGACCCGGGGCGGGCAACGTGAGTTGGGATCGCCGACATCGCGGCAGCCCGAGGCGACACACGGTCGCCTCGCACCCACCTCATCGCACAAGGAGAAATCAGTGGCACAGGGAACCGTGAAGTGGTTCAACGGGGAAAAGGGCTACGGCTTCATCACCCCCGACGACAGCCGGGACGACGTCTTCGTCCACTACTCCGCCATCCAGTCCGACGGTTACCGGTCGCTGGACGAGAACCAGCGCGTCGAGTTCGACGTCACCCCCGGCCAGAAGGGCCCGCAGGCGGCGAACGTCCGCGCGATCTGACGGACTCAGCACCGATCCACCGGGTGTGCCGACCCCTCAGCAGGGTCGGCACACCCGGTGGATCCGGGGGATGGAATCCGGGGACAGGACCAGGCGCCAGCGCCTAGGACGCCGTCCCCAACTGGACCATCAGGGCCTCCACGGCCAGTAGCGGGGCCACGTTCGCCTCGATCCGCTCGCGTGCCTCACCGATGGCCGTGAGCCGGCGGAGCGTCCGCTCCGGAGTCGAGGCCCTCGCCAGCGAGGCGATCTCCGCGCCCATCTCGGCATTGACCAGCTCCACGTGCTCGGCGGCACCGAGCTGGACGACGAGCACGTCCCGGTACAGGGACAGCAGGTCCACCAGGGCGCGATCCAGCACGTCACGCTGCGCCCTCGTGGCGCGCCGCCGCTGGTTCTCCTCGAGCTGCCGCACCTGGGCCCGGACGGCCGGCGGCAGCGTCGTCGCACCCTCGGCGCCCAGCGAGTGCAGGAGCGTCGCGCGCTCGGCGGCGTCCCGCTCGGTCGTCGCAGCCTTCGCTTCCTCCGAGGCAACCTCCACCAGCTGCCCCGCCGCCAGCACCGCCGCGCCGACGCTCCGGAGCTGCCCGGGCAGCTGAAGGACCTCCCGGCGCCGGATCCGCGCCCCCTCGTCAAGCGCGAGCCTGCGGGCCAGTCCGATGTGGCTCTGCGCGGCCCGGGCGGCGAAGGCCGCCACCGCCGGATCCGCACCGTCCCGGCGCACCAGCAGCTCGGCGACGTCGGTGGTCGGCGGGATCCGCAGCGTCACCCAGCGGCATCGCGACCGAATGGTGGGGAGGACGTCGTCGGCGCTCGGCGCGCACAGCACCCACACCGTGCGCGGCGGCGGCTCCTCCACCGCCTTGAGCAGGACGTTCCCCGACGAGTCGTTCAACCGGTCGGCGTCTTCGATGACGATCGCGCGCCAGCGGCCACCGGCCGGGCGCTGCTGCGCCAACGCCACGAGCGGGCGGACGTCGTCCACCCGGAGCTGGACGTGCTCGGTCGCCACCAGCGTGACGTCGGCGTGCGCGCCGGTGAGCGCGGTGCGGCACTGGTGACACCGGCCGCAGCCGGCCTGCTCGCACTGCAGGGCCGCGGCGAACGCACGGGCCGCCGTCGACCTGCCCGAACCAGGCGGGCCGGTGAGCAGCCAGGCGTGGGTCATCGCGGCCCCGGGCGTGCCGTCCTCGCTCTGCACGGCGGCGGCGCGCGCCGCCCGGCCGAGGATCCGGACGGCCGCCTCCTGGCCGACCACGTCGTCCCAGACGCTCATGCCCGCGCGCCCGGCCTCACTGACCCGGCCGATTGCGTCCGCGCAGGTCGCGGCGCGTCGGAGGGCTCTCGTCCGACCCGGCGCCACCCTCGCGGGCATGCTCGCCCCCGCGACGGGTGAGGTCGATCGGCTGCGTGTCGGGTGGCTCACCGGCCCCCGGGCGGCCGAGCCGGAACCGGGACCGGCGGTCAACGGGCTGGCCCGGTGCCTCGCCGGCCTCGTCGTCCGTCGCCGACCGGACGGCGGCCGTGGCTGCTCGCTCCGCGGCGGGCGACGCCGGGACCGCCGGGACCGCCGGGACC
>NZ_CDWTMG010000128.1:0-13168 GCF_977945845.1 Frankia sp. CcMO1 | reverse complement strand
CCTCACCACCACGATCAGCACCTGGTGGACCTGCATCGAGGCGTTCCTGCACAGCGGCATCACCAACGCCGCCAGCGAAGGCCACAACCGGGTCATCAAGCTCGACGCCCGCAACGCCTTCGGCTACCGCAACCCCGAAAACCAGCGGCTACGAACACGCTGCGCAACCACCCGCCGAGCCCGCAGATGCCTCAAACCCGCTTAACTTCGAAGAGCCCCTATGGGGGACGCGGTGACGAGGGAAGGCAACGAGAGATGAGGACGTGCCCAACACGAGGTTCGACAGAGCTGGAGGTGCCGGTGATTCGATCGGCCAGTGCAGTGGAAGAGAGCACGGCTGCCCCGGAGGTATCGCGATGAGCGAGCAGTACGTGTTGGGTCTTCAAGAGGTTGACGAGATGCAGGTCGCGGTCGTTGGCGGCAAGGGTGCGCACCTGGGGGCGCTGTCGCGGATCGAAGGCATCCGCGTGCCGGCTGGCTTTTGCGTGACGACGGACGCCTTCCGGCGGATCATGGCGGAAGTGCCGTCGATCGAGGGTCGGCTCGAGCAGCTGTCGCGCCTGAAGCCGGATGACCGGGAGGCGATCCGCACGCTCAGCGCGGAGATTCGCCGGACCATCGAAGGGATCGCCATCCCGGGCGATCTCGCGGCGGCGATCCTCCGGCACGTCAGCCGGTGCTGGGCCTCGCTGTTCACCGAGCGGGCCGTGACCTACCGCCAGCGCAACGGCGTTGACCACCGTACGGTCCACATGGCGGTGGTCGTGCAGCAGATGGTCTTCCCTCATGCGGCTGGCGTCCTGTTCACAGCCGACCCCGTCACGTCCAACCGGAAGGTCGCCTCCGTGGAGGCCAGCTTTGGCCTCGGTGAGGCCCTGGTCTCCGGCCTGGTGAACCCGGACGTCTTCAAGGTGCGCGACGGCGAGGTCGTCGCCGAGGCGGTCGGCGCCAAGCAGCGTGCGGTTCACGCCTCGCCGGCGGGCGGGACGCAGGAACAGGCGATCGACCTGGAGCGGCAGGAGCAGCCGACGCTGACGGCTGCGCAGGTCGTGCGGCTCGTGCAGCTCGGCCGGCGGATCGAAGCGCACTTCGGCCGCCCCCAGGACATCGAATGGTGCCTGGTCGACGACGGCTTCCAGATCGTCCAGAGCCGGCCGATCACCACGCTGTTCCCCATCCCCGAGTCCGGCGACCGGGAGAACCACGTCTATGTCTCCGTCGGCCATCAGCAGATGATGACCGACCCCATGAAGCCCCTGGGGCTCTCCTTCTGGCAGATGACGACCCCCGCGCCCATGGCCGAGGCCGGCGGCCGCCTGTTCGTCGACGTCACCCAGAGGCTGGTCTCGCCGACGAGCCGCGCCGGCTTCCTGGAGCTCATGGGGAAATCCGATCCGCTGACCGGGGACGCGCTGCAGACCATCCTCGAGCGCGACGGCTTCATCCGGCCGCTGCCTGACGAGGGTCCCCCCGGGCCACTGTCCGGCGGCGCGCCAGCCCCGATCGAGACCGATCCGGCCATCGTCACCGAGTTGATCGGGCGCAGCGAGGCTTCCATCGCCGCCTCGGAACGCGACATCCGGACGAAGTCGGGAGTGGCGCTGCTCGACTTCATCCGGGTGGACCTCCAGAAGCTGAGGCGGATCTTGTTCGATCCGCGGAGCCATCAGGTGTTCATGTCGGCGATGGAGGCCACCTGGTGGCTCAACGAGCGGCTGGAGGCGTGGCTGGGCGAGAAAAACGCGGCGGACACACTCACGCGGTCCGTGCCCCACAACGTCACGTCGGAAATGGGGCTGGCGCTGCTCGACGTCGCTGACGTGATCCGCCCACATCCGGGCGTGGTGGCGTTTCTGCAGCACGTCGAGGACGAGGGTTTCCTGGACGCGCTGCCCAAGCTCGCGGGCGGGCGGGAAGCGCGAGACGCCGTCGAGGCCTGGCTCGACAAGTACGGCATGCGCTGCGTCGGCGAGATCGACATCACGCGGCCGCGTTGGCGTGAACGCCCCTCCACGCTCGTGCCCATGATCCTCGGCAACATCAAGAACTTCGAGCTGGGCGAGAGCCGACGACGCTTCGAGCAAGGCCGGCAGGAGGCCTGGAAGAAGGAGCAGGAGCTGCTGGAGCGATTGCGGGCCCTGCCGGACGGGGAGCGCAAGGCCGACGAGACGAAGCGGATGATCGACCGGGTCCGGACCTTCATCGGGTACCGGGAGTATCCGAAGTACGGCATGGTCAGCCGCTACTTCGTGTACAAGTAGGCCTTGTTGGAAGAAGCCGAGCGCCTCGTACAGGCCCACGTACTTCGTGAGAAGGAGGACATCTTCTACCTCACGTTCCAGGAGCTCCACGACGTCGTGCGCACGAACCGCGTGGATGACCGGCTCATCGGCCGGCGCAAGGACGCGTTCAGGTCGTATCAATCGCTCACGCCGCCCCGGGTGCTCACGTCGGATGGCGAAGTCATCGCCGGGGCGTACCGACGCGACGATTTGCCGGCCGGCGCGCTGAGCGGCCTACCGGTCTCCGCCGGGACCATCGAAGGGCGGGCCCGCGTCATCCTGGACATGGCACGGGCCGATCTCGAACCGGGCGACATCCTCGTCACGGCCCACACGGATCCCAGCTGGACGCCCCTCTTTGTCGCCATCGCGGGCTTGGTGACGGAGGTCGGAGGATTAATGACTCACGGCGCGGTGATCGCACGGGAGTACGGATTGCCGGCCGTCGTCGGTGTGGTAGATGCCACCCGACTGATCCCCGATGGGCAGCGGATCCGCGTGCACGGCACCGACGGGTACGTCGAGATTCTACCCTGACTGATCACACCGAGAACACCCATCCGTGACTTCCGACCAAAACAACGCTAAACGCTAAGAAGTTAATCTTTCTGGGTTAGGATTCGGAATGAAATAACTTGTTCACTTCGGGGTCCTCGCGAGCCCGTGACCTGCGAAGACGCATATCGGCTTGCATTAATTACTTCATTACGAATTCTTACGCGGATGTGGGCGCGTCCTCGGCGGCGAGGCGCTCGCAACGTCGCTTCCCCCACTCGCCCAGCGGGCGGAGGGCCTCGTTGAGGGACGTGCCGTGCTCGGTGAGGGACGTGCCGTGCTCGGTGAGGGACAAGGACGAGGGCGCCGGGATAGTCCTCCAGCGTGGCCTCCAGTTCCTCGACGAGCGTGCGGGACAGGTGATTGGTCGGGTCGCCCTTGGCCTTCCGTAAGCGCGGAGTCTTCATCACCTCCGGCACGCTGGAGCGAGTGTGACAGCCGGACTCGGCCAAGCTGAGATCAGATCGTTGCTGGAGGAACTGGACGCCGAAGACGACGTCCCGGCCTCAAATTCGAACGGATCCACGGGCCCCGGCCCACCCGCGCCGGGGCCGGCGCGGGGCCCGTCCGGACCGGCGCTACCCGCCGAATGCGGCAAGTGCCTCGTCGATGACCGCATGACGATGGTGCAGCCCCGGCTCGTTGCGCCCGAAGACGAGCTCAGGCCGCACCCCCGACGCCATGTTCTTCTGGATGTCGATCGCCATGCGGTAGTCCTCGTCGCGCACCGTGGCGTGCGCGTACTCGAAGATCTCGTCCGCGGCGGTTCGCGTCGCCTCGTCCGTGAGATCCATCGGCGACGCGTTCTGGTGGTAGGTGATCGAATGACCCGGCCCGCTCCCGGGATAGACCCGGAACACCTCGCCGTTGGCGACGGTGACCGAAAGGACAACGTTGGGGAACAATGCGTAGATCACCACGAGGTTGTGCAGTGGTTCCCATTCTTCCTCGGGCTTGTCCGCGAGGTCCGTGATGTGCCGCATCGGGAAGACCAGCCGATGGTGCGGGCCGAAGGAGTCGAACAGCGCGCAGTTGCTCTTGGTGATCAGCGCGAACGTGTCCCGGTGCACCGTGGCGAAGTGATAGTTCTCGGCGAACGTGTCAAGCGCGAACTTCCAGTTGATCGGGAAGTCGAGCACCTTCTCGCCCACCGAAGCCCAGCTACCGATGTCCCAGGACGCGAGTTCCGGGCCGAGCTCTCCCAGGTGGGCGTCGATGTCCAGGGGACCGCTGTCCGGCTGGAGACCGACCCACAGGAATCCGGAATGCTCCGCGGCGGGCAGTTGCGTGAGGCGGGGCTTCCCGGCCATCGTCGAGGGGAAACCTTCACGGCCGGGTCCGCCGACGAAGTCACCCTGGGCGTCATATACCCAGGCGTGATACGGGCAGACGAACCGTTCGGCCACGCCACAGCCCTCCGCGACCGGCGCCTGGCGATGGGCGCAGACGTTCTGGAAAGCCCTGACCGTGCCGTCCTCGCCCCGGGTCAGAAGCACGGGAACGCCCATGACGGTCTTCGTGCAGTAGCTTCCGGGCGCCGGCAGCTCAAAACGGTAGCCGACAAGCTGCGGAGAGCGCAGGACAAGCTCGCGCTCGCGCTCGAAGCGTTCCTGGCCCGTGTACGCCAGGGCTGGCTGGCGGCGCTCAGCGGGCACCATGTCGGTTGTCTTGTCCATCGCGATTTTGAGCGCCCGTCGAGTGAGATCGATGAGCTCGTGGCGGTCGATCTGAGGCCTCCTTGATGCGGCAGTCCTGATACGGCGGTTACGTCATGCCAAGAGTGCCGAAGTATCGGCACAAGATCGCATATGACGTAGTAGCGAAATCGTATATGCCCTCGGCCAAACGCCGTTGAGCCGGCATCGTCGAATTCTCAACAGGAGCGACGGTGTCACTCTATGTGCAACACCGACAATAATCCCGGGTAGATGGGTACGCTATGTCATAGACATACGACCCTGCGTAGACGACACCCGAACGGATGGTCAGGCCGAGCCGATGGTCAGGGCGAGCAGGTGCTGCCGGGCTGACCGAAACCCGGCCGGGAGAGGTCGAGGTCGATCCTGTTGTCCGGGCCGAGGACGCGCGTGCGTTCCAGGACGCATTCCCGATGCGTCACGGTGTCGGTGACGGTGATGCGCTGAGGGCCGGCGTAGAGCGATCCGCTACTCCAGTCGGACGACCCGGTGCTGGTGCGAACGGCGAAGGAGGAGATCGGGTAGCCGGTGGAGGAACGGGCGTGGCCACCGAAGATGACGATCCGCACCCGGCCCGGTGCCGGCGGCCGGCCGCGGTCGGTCAGTTGCCCGCTGATCCGAGCGGTCCCGGGGTCGCCGAGGGCGGTGAGGGCGATGCGGCCGATGGCGACGGAGTACGTCCAGCCGTGCGCCCAATGGTCGAACCGGTCGATGTAGAAACGCGAATGGACAACCTCGGCGTCATGCGCCTGATCCGGGTAGAACTCGAACGACAGGCCGGCGGTGCGCGCTCCCCAGTCGGTCCGCAGCAGACCACCCCGGACCAGGTCGGGCTGGGTGTTGCTCATGAAGTAGCCGGCCGGGAAAAGCAGGCCTCCGCCGGGAGGGAAACGGGAGTAGGTGGTGTAACTTCCCCGCTCCTGGCAGGCGTTGACGAAGGCGTCGCCCGTACGGGTCCGCGGGTCGTAGTTCTGGCAGGGAAGGTACGGTCGGCTGGTCGACCCGAGCACCAGGTCCACACCGACCGCACCGCCGATCGATGTCGGGCCTCCGTTGCGATCCGTGAACCCCTCGAAGGGAACCGCGACGCCCTCGCCGCGGCTGGGACCGCCGGCCGCCCTGACCGGCGACGATGTCGCCATGGAAAGTAAAATGATTACGACCGCGAGCAGGAAAGCTCTCCTCCCCTCACGCGTCCTCGCGCTCCAGACCCGGGTACGAGCCAGCCCGCGGATCATGTCGACGTCCTCTCGCCTGGGGAGCCTCTGCCATCAAGCCGATGACACACGCAGGGAGGGGTCGCGGCGGCGGTGCTTTCCATAACCGACACGCAGTCGTTGCGAAACCGCAAGGAGAATGTCCGCTCGTGCTCAGCCTCCTGGAGCCCCCTCGTTCCCGTCTCCGGGCCGCGACTACGGCACGCGGCTACGGCACCTGGGGAACCGATCAGATGACACGCATGGGATGAGAGGGATAAAATGGCCGGTTGGATTCCGACGGTAGTCGTGACGGGTGCGGGACGGGGAATCGGCGCGGCGATCGCCACCGATCTCGCCCGGCGCGGATATCACGTGGTCGTGAACTACCGGCGGGATGCCGCGGCCGTCGCGGCCGTCGTCGCCGGCATCCAGCGGGACGGCGGCCAGCGGAGGTCAGCGGCCGATCCAGGTCAGGGGCCGGCGGAGGTCTCGGCGAGCTCCGCGACGAACGGACGGCACTCCCGCCACGCGGCCACCTGCTCGGGCCGGCCGAAGACCTTCAGGTAGTTCTCGACGTTGGTCTCGTCGATCTCGCCCAGCACGACGGGTTCGAAGTCGGTGCCGTCCTCCCCGACGAAGGCCGGCAGCGGTTCCAGCACAGTGTCCAGACTCGGATAGTAGAAGATCCCGGTCGACTGCCGGGTCGCGCTGCCGCCGGCCACGACCCGCTGCCGGCCGGCCGGCAGCAGACCGTTGGTCCAGCGGGTGAGGATCGTTCCGGAGAGCACCTGCAACGCCCCGGGCACGACGGGCACCGGGATCCAGGTGCCGTCGGGCTGTTGCGCCTGGAGCCCGGAGTACTCGCCGTGCTGGTGCAGGACGGTCACCGCCGAGCCGTCGGCGTGCTCCAGCAGGAGAAGCTTCTCCTCCTCGGAGGCCGTGTCCGGGTAGGTCCAGGTCGGGTAGTCGTTGACGAGCAGGTTGAGGTGGTACGGCTCGTCCTGCGGGAAACTGCCGGCGGGTAGTCCGAGCAGCCGCTCGTACAGGCCGAGCACCCGCCGGGCCAGCGCCGCGGCCGCCTCGGCGTAGGCGACGGTGGCCCCGCGCAGGTCGGGGTCCTGCGGCGGCCAGACGTTGGCGTGTTGGTAGAGCCCGAGCCACCGCTTCGACACGCCCGCCGCGGCAGCGTCGGCCGGGTTGTCGAACTGGCCCACGGAGTACCGTTCGATTTCCAGGCGGCCGAAGTCGTCAGGCCACTGCCGCCAGCCCCGGAAGGGGTGTCCGGTGGGGCTGGCCAGCTTCGCCTTCTCCGCCCGCGGCAGACGCAGGATCCGCTCGACCCGACGCTGGAAGTCCTCGATCAGCTCCAGCGGAACGCCGTGGTTGACAATCTGGATCAGGCCGATCCGCTCGGCCGCCGCGCGCACGCGCCGCAGCAGGTCCGCGGGCGCGTCCTCGGCGAGGGCCACTTCCAGGTCGATGACGGGAATCTCGTCGGTCATGGCAGGGGGTCCTCTCCGGTTTCTCCGACATCAGACATTCTCCTTCTCCGCCATCGCCCCGGGGCCCGCCGCCGGCAGTGGCGGGAGCACAGGCAGATCAGCGGCGTCGAGATGGCAGTGCACGGTGTGGGATGCCGTCATGGCGGCCCCGTCGAGCAGTCGGACGGGAGGGACAACGGAGTCGCAGAGCCCCTCCACCCGGCTGGGGCAACTCCCGGCGAAGCCGCAGCCCACGGCCGCGGGGAGGGTGGGCCGGGTCTTCCCGAGCCGCCCAGCCCACCCGGCCCGCCCGGGCGGTGCCGGATCCACCGGTGCGGTCAGCGTGTGGGTGGCGGTCAGCGTGTGGGTGTAGGGATGATGCGGTCCGGCCAGTACCGCGGCGGCCGGGCCGACCTCCACGATCCAGCCCCGGTGCAGGACGGCGACCCGGTCGGCGAGGTAGCCGACGACGGCCAGGTCGTGCGAGACGAACAGGTAGGACACGCCGTCGGCGTCCCGGGTGGTGGCGAGCAGCTCGAGCACCGCGGCCTGGACGCTGACGTCAAGCGCGGACACCGGCTCGTCGCAGACGATCAGCTTGGGATCGCCCGCGAGGGCCCGGCCGATCGCGACGCGTTGCTTCTGACCGCCCGACAGCCTCGGCGTCATCACCGGCAGCAGCCGGGAGCCGAGCTCGACGCGCCCGGCAAGGTCGGCGACCGTGCCCTCGCCGCGCAGGGTCACCAGTGCCCGGCGCAGCACCGTGGCGACGGTGTGCCGGGGATTGAGGGTGGTATCGGGGTCCTGGAAGACCATCTGCACGCGTCGGCGGTTGTCCGCGCGGCGGCGAAACAGCGATGCCGGTAGCGGCCGGCCAGCGAGCCGGATCTCGCCGGGTCCGTCCGGGCCCAGGCCCACCACGGCCCGGGCAAGGGTCGTCTTCCCGCTGCCGGACTCCCCGACAAGGCCGAGTACCTCCCCGTGGCCGATGTCGAGGTCGATACCGGTGAGCACGGGTGTCCGGCCATAGCTGCGGGACAGCCCCCGCACGGTCAGCAGCCCCGGCCGGGCCTCCCGCGGGGCCACGCCGACGACCTGTTCGGGACGGCGCAGCAGTCCGACGCGGTCGCCGTGATGGCAGCGCACCGTGTGCCCATCGTGCCCGCCGGGTCCGTCCGGGGAGTCGGCGACGGGGGCAAGCGGCGGCTCGGACGCACGGCACACCTCGTCGGCGAGCGCGCACCGGTCGACGAAGATGCAGCCCACCGGCCGGTCGGTCGGCGACGGCGGCTGCCCGGGCACCGCCGGTATCCTGCGTTCCCGCCTGCTCATCCCCACCCGCGGGACGGCGGCGACGAGGGCGGCGGTGTAGGGGTGGCCAGGCGCGGTGAGCAGGTCGGCCGCCGTGCCCTGTTCGACCAGGCGGCCCGCATACAGTACGCCCACCCGGTCACAGGTACGCGCCACCAGTTCAAGATCATGACTGACAAGCATGACGGCGGCGTCGATCCGGCGCCGCAGCGCCTGGATCAGGTCGAGGACCTCCCGCTCGACGGCGGCGTCAAGGCCGGTGGTCGGCTCGTCGAGGACGAGCAGGCGGGGGCTGCCGGCGAGGGCCGCGGCGATGCCGACCCGCTGCTGCTGGCCCCCGGAGAGTTCGTGCGGCCAGCGTCGCGCGATCGTCGCGGGCTCGGGCAGCCGCACCGCGCCGAGCAGCTCGACGGCCCGCGCCCGGGCCTCGGCCCGGGACAGCCCCCCCAGCCGGCAGGCCTCCGCCACCTGCGCGCCGACCCGCACGGTGGGGTCCAGGCTGCTGCTCGTGCCCTGGTGGACCATGGCGAAGGCGTCGGCCCGCCACCGCCGGTGCTCCCGGGCGGACAGGGCCCGCACGTCGACCCCGTCGAGCACGATGCGGCCGGCGTCGATGGCACCCTCGCCGGGCAGCACGCCCGCGAGCGCCGCGGCCAGCGTGCTCTTGCCGCACCCCGACTCTCCGACCAGGCCGTAGGTCTCACCGGGTCGGACCCGCAGGCTGACGCCGTCGACGGCGACGGCCGGTCCGCCGGACGACGGGTAGCTCACCGTCAGTCCTTCGACGACAAGCCCCCCGGCGGCCACGGCCTCGCCCACCACCCCGTCGCCCACCACCCCGTCGCCCACCACCGCGCGGCCTGTTCCCGCAGGTTGTCGGCGATCAGCGCGACACCGATGACGAGACTTCCGACGGCGAGCGCCGGGAACAGCACCGTCCACCAGCCCTGCTGGAGGAAGACCCGGTTGTCGGCCACGGAGGCCCCCCACTCCGGGGATCCCGGTGGCTGGCCGAGTCCGAGAAAGGACAGGGTCGAGGCGGCGAAGACCGCGTCGCCCAGCCTCGACGTCGCCTCGACCAGCACGGTTCCGGTCACGTTGGGCAGCACCTCCCGCCACAGCAGCGACCAGAACGGCTCGCCACGCAGCCGGGCGGCCTCGACATAGGGCTTCTCCCGCTCGACCAGCACGGCCGCCCGCACGCTGCGGGTCACGATCGGGACGAAGAACGTTCCGATGACCAGGACGAGGGTGGTCGTCGAGCGGCCCACAAGTGCCACCACCACCACGGCCGCGACCAGATTCGGGAAGACAGCGAGCACATCGACGACCCGCATCACGATCTCGTCGAACAGGCCGCGCCGCGCGCCGCATACGAGCCCGAGCAGGCTTCCGACCGCCACCCCGAGCGCGGTCGCCAGCGGAGCGACCTCGAGCACCGGGCGGGCTCCTGCCATCACCCGCGACAGCACGTCCCGGCCGAACTGGTCGGTGCCGAACAGGTGCCCGCCGCCCGGCCCCAGCATCCGCTGGGACGGATGCTGGGCCATCGGATCCGCCGGCGCCAGCTGCGGCCAGAACACCGCGACGACGACCCAGCCGACCAGCAGGAACGCGCCGACCACGAAGCCAGCCCGGAAGCCAGCCCGGAAGCCGACCGTGACGCTCGCCGCGGAATCCACCGCGGTGTCGTTCACCGCGCCCCCTCCCCACCCGTACGCGCGGATCGAGCAGCGTGTACACCAGGTCTGCGACGACGTAGATGCCCATCCCCACCGCGCCGAGCACGATCGCGCCGGCCTGCAGGGTCGGCACGTCCTTACTGGTCGCCGACGACAGCAGCAGGTCGCCGATGCCCTGGTAGCCGAACAGCAGCTCGACGGTCACCAGTCCCGCGAGCAGGAACTGCAGCTGCACGGCGAGCGCGCTCGTCGCCGGCACCAGCGAGTTGCGCAGCACGTGCCCGCGCACGAGCTGCGCCTCGGACATGCCACGCACCCGCATTGCCCGGATGAACGGGCTGGCGAGGACCGCGACCGTGCTCGCCCGCACGTGCCTGGCGACATAGCCGGTGCACAGCAGGACCAGGCAGACTGCGGGCAGCAGCAGATGCCGGATCAAGGTCAGCGGACCGGCCCCCGGCGGTGCCTGCGCCGACGAGGGCAGCCAGTGCAGCTTCACGCTGAAGAGGACCAGCAACACGACGCCGGTGACGAACTCGGGAACGGCACCGCGGCTCAGGCCTGTGACGCTGAGGATCCGGTCGGTCAGCCGCCCCTCGCGCAATCCCGCCGCAAGGCCGAGCGCCAGCGCGACAGGGACCAGCAGGACGAAGGCGAGCAGGGCAAGCGTCGCGCTGTCGAGCAGACGCTCGATCACTAGCGGGCGGACGTCGGCTCCGAGCGTGTAGAAGCGCCCCCAGTCACCGGTGGCGAACCCACCCAGCCAGTGCAGGTAGCGGGGCACCAGCGGCTCGTCGAGACGCAACTGGTGGCGCAGCGCGTCCACCGACGCCTGGCTGGCCTCCCGGCCCAACACGACGCGCGCCACGTCGCCGGGGATCAGTTCGGTGGCGATGAACACCAGGAAGCTGACCGCCAGCATGGTGACGGGGATCGTCGCCAGCCGCCGGGCCAGGAAACGCACCATGCCGGATCAGGCCCGGCTCACGGTTGTCAGGTCGAGGAAGGCCGACGGGTGGGCGCGTAGCCCCCTGACCCGGTCGGACCGGTAGGCCCGGACGGCCCCGGACCACACGGTGATGATGACCGGCACGTCCTCGTGAAGGGCCCGCGCGATGATCTCGGCCTGCTTCTTCCGCTCGGCGGGGTCGGTCGCGGCGTCGTAGGCGTCGGCCGCGGCGTCCAGGGCGGGGTTGGCGTACTTCGAACCGTTCCAGACCGCGTGGCTCTTCACCATCGGGATGATGAACTGGCTTGGCGTCGGGCGGCCCACCCAGCCGACGAGGTTCGCGGTGGTGAACAGCCAGGGGGTGTCGGTCTCCTGGTTGCCGCCGTAGAACGCATCGGAGGTCTGCTGGTCGAGATCGACCGTGATCCCCACCTGCTTGAGCTGGTCCTGGATGACCAGCGCGTAGGCCTTGTTCGGGGCGCCGAAACTGAGAGTGAACCGCAGGTTCTCGACCCCCGCGGCGGACAGCAGCGACCGGGCCTTCGCCGCGTCCTTCGCGCGTTGCGCGAGGTCCTTCGGGGCGGCCGCGAACGCGGGCGCGAGAAGGTGGTCGTTGCCGAGGACGCCGACCCCGTTGTAGACGGAGGCGAGGACACCCGGCCGGTCCAACGCGTAGGCGATGGCCTGCCGGACCTCCTTCTTCGTGAACGGTGGCTTGTCGACGCGCAGGGTGAACGCGGTCAGGCTGGTACCGCTGACCTTGTCGACGGCGATGGAGTTGCTTCCGGCGATCGGGACGACAAGGTCGGCCTCGGACAGGATCTGCGCGTCGATGGCGCCGCTCT
Organism: Frankia sp. CcMO1; assembly: GCF_977945845.1. NCBI lineage: Bacteria > Bacillati > Actinomycetota > Actinomycetes > Frankiales > Frankiaceae > Frankia > Frankia sp. CcMO1. Next base: position 1,167 of record NZ_CDWTMG010000128.1, on the reverse strand, counting down.
GCAATGCCAGCAGGTCGGCCTGGGCGTCCTTGTGGAAGGTCACCTTGACGCCGTCGAGGTAGGGCTTGCCGGCGTCCCGGTACTTCGGGTTGCGGCGCAGCGAGGCTCCCTGGCCGACGTCGTAGGAGTCGAGCCGGAACGGCCCGGTGCCGATCGCCTTCGTGGCGAACGTGCCGACCTTGTAGTCGCTCTTGAGCACGACCGCGTTGTAGTTGCCCGCGGAGACCAGGTAAGGGAAGTCGGAGAACGGCCGCTCGAGGTGGAAAACCACCGTGTCCGCCCCCGACACCGCCACGCCGCCGGCCTTGAGGACTGACGCGAAGGCGGACAGGGCAGCGGACTTGTTCGCCGGGTCCAGCAGCCGGTCGAACGACGCCTTCACGGTCGGCGCGTCCAGCGGGGTGCCGTCGGAGAAGAGCACGCCCTTGCGCAACGTGAACGACCAGGTGCGTCCCGCGTCGGACGACGTCCACCCGGTCGCGAGCTGAGGGCGGAGCTGGAAGTCCGGATCGAGCCAGATCAGGTACTCGGCGACGAGCTGGACCAGCGCGATCACGGTGCCGTCGTACATGGTCACCGGGTCCAGCGCGGTGGGCGGCGTCGGAGCCCCCAGGGTGATCAGGCCGCCACGCCGGCCTCCCGCGGCGCCCGACGCGCCGGCCGCGCCCGTGTCCGCGCTGGATCCGGAGCTGCCGCAGGCCGCGAGGAACGCGGCGATGCCGCCCGCACGGGATGCTCGGCGGCGGAGGACGTCCGATTCCCGGCAAGGTCGATCGGGGAAGTCGGAAATGACGACATGGATATGGATCCTTTGCGTGATGAACGAGGAGGACGAACGAGGAGGAGGAAGAGGAGGACAGGCGTCGCACCGCGATGGTCGCGACGTGGAAGTGTGAAGTGTGGGTCAGCGCCCGATCACGCGAACGACACGTGCCCGTCCAGAAAATCGGCGATCGGATCCGACACCCGACCGCGGCAATTATCCGGGAGAAGGACCGTCAAAATCTGGAGGAAATTTTCGGAAACAATGTTGACCGCTAAATCCACGCGACGTGCGGCCAGCTCGTTCTCCCCGTCAGCGACAACACAGGGAGCTTGCGACGCGGCGGAGGTCGAGATACCTCCGGGCAACAAATGCCCACTTCAACATCACACTCTGACCATAGC
>NZ_CDWTMG010000127.1:0-13188 GCF_977945845.1 Frankia sp. CcMO1 | reverse complement strand
CCGCCAGCGAAGGCCACAACCGGGTAATCAAGCTCGACGCCCGCAACGCCTTCGGCTACCGCAACCCCGAAAACCAGCGGCTACGAACACGCTGCGCAACCACCCGCCGAGCCCGCAGATGCCTCAAACCCGCTTAACTTCGAAGAGCCCGAATGGCCCGACGGCAACCCCCTGGATGTCGCCTGATGGCCGCGGGGGAGGGGGCCGGGAAGGACCGGCGGAAGCGGCGGCGTTCCCAGGGTGAGGGGGCGCTGTTTCAGCGGGCGAGCGACGGCCTGTGGGTCGGTCGCATCGATCTCGGCTGGGCGGACGGGAAGTGCGTCCGTAAGACCGTCTACGGCAAGACGGAGAAGGAATGCCGCGAGAAGCTCACCAAGGTCAGGAATGCGGCCGAACTCGGCGTCAACGTCACGGCAGAGCGCCGGACGGTCGCGGTGTGGCTGACGGAGTGGCTCGCCATCAAGGAGGACGACGGAACGCGGGCGTCGACGCTGCGGGCCTACCGTTGGCTGATCACCACGCATATCGTGCCGATGATCGGCCGTGTGCAGCTCGACAAGATGACCCCGTTGGACGTGCGGCGGCTCGTCGCGGCGGCGAAGAAGTCGGGGCTGTCGGCGGGGAGCGTCCGCCACGTGCACAGCCTGATCCGCAACGCGCTGGCGGAGGCCGAACGGCTGGACCTCGTGGCGCGCAACGTCGCGAAAGCGGTCAAGGCGCCACCGACACCGCATCGCGAGGTCCGTGCCCTGCGCCCGGAAGAGGCGCGCCGGCTCGTCGATGTGCTCCGCGGCGAGCGGCTGGAAGCGGTCTTCGCCTGCGCACTGATGCTCGGGCTACGGCGTGGCGAGATCCTCGGCCTGCGCTGGACGGACGTCGACATCGACGGAGCGACGCTGCACGTCCGGCAGACCCTGCCGTCAGGCCGGGTTGCCGTGGCTGCGGCTGCATGATCTGCGCCACGCCTTCGCGTCGATGCTCTTTGCCGAGGGTGTAGCGGCGCGGACGGTGATGGAGCTGCTCGGGCACTCCACGATCCAGCTCACCATGAACACCTACACCCACGTAATGCCGGAGACCCAGCGCGACGCGGTCGGCCGGCTCGACCGGATTTTCGGCGATCAGGCGGACGACGAAGAGGATGTCGATCAGACGAACGAAGAGGAGGGCGGGGAGGAGCTCGCGGGCTGACCGTGTACCCGAGCGAATCGGCGGCGCCCCGGGATGGCTGTGTACCTTGCAGCGCCCGGGGCGTCTGCCATCAGGGCATAGAGAGGCTGGGGTACAGAAGTGGGTACAGAGACCTTCTGGAAGAGACTACCGAGAGTCATGCGACCTGGTAGATACGGGTGCGCCGCCAGGGACTTGAACCCCGAACCCGCGGATTAAGAGTCCGCTGCTCTGCCAATTGAGCTAGCGGCGCGTTGCCTCCGCGTCCCCGCGGCGACATGCAGAACTCTACCAGGCACTGGAGACGAGTGGCCGGGGGTGCAGGCACGGCGCCCGGTAGCGGCGGCCACCTTGGAGATCACTGGTGGCGGCGGCTCCGGGTCCCTGCGTGTCCTCCGGGGCCGGTCTTACCCGGGATCTTGCCCGGGTCCCGGGGCTGCCTGTGGTCTCGGCTCGGAGCCGTAACGGGCATCAGCGGGGTTCCAGGAATGTTTCGCTGATAGACATGACGTGGCCGACGCCGCGGGCCTGCCGGACGTACGGTCAGGCCGGGACACCGCGGTGAGGCCGGGACGCGGTGGCTTTGGCGTCTCGTCCCTTCCCTCGCGTCCGATCCGGACCGGCGTCACGCGGGTACCGAATCGGACCTGACGACCTGGAGGCCCACCGCGAGCTCCGAAGCATCGTCCGCTGACACGGCCCGTCCCTCGCACGGACCGCCGGATCGGCCGGACCCCAGCCCGCACCCGGGTCCGGGTCCCGTCGAGCGATCGCAGTTGCCCAGTCCACGCCCACGGCCCCAACCAGCCGAGGGGCCTGCCGCCCCCGGCTCCCCGGTGGCTCCCGGTTCACCTACGGCCACCGAGGAGAAAGCCGAGGATGCCGGGCCGGAGAAAGCCGGGGGCCCCGGACCGGAGAAACCGGCGGTCGGCTGGCTGCGCAGGATCCTCCGCGAGATCCTCGTGTACCGCCGCAACGCCGCCCTGGCCTTCGGCGCCGCGCTGCTCGGCACGCTCGTCACGGCCGCCGTCCCGTTGGTCGAGCGGCAGGTCATCGACAACGTCGTCGTCACGCACCGCCACTCTCTTGCACCCTATGTCGCCATTCTGCTCGGGGCCGGGGTCGTCGTCTTCGCCGCCGCGTTCGTCCGACGCTACGTCGGTGGCCGGCTCTCCCTCGATGTCCAGTACGACCTGCGCGACGCCGTCTTCAGCGCCATCGAGCGCCTCGACGGGGCCCGGCAGGACCAGCTCCAGACCGGGCAGGTGGTGAGCCGGGCGATCTCGGACGTCACCGTGGTCCAGGGTCTGCTGTCCTATCTGCCGATGATGAGCGGCAACCTGGTGCTCTTCGTCGTGTCCCTTGTGGTGATGGCCTGGCTGTCCCCGCTGCTCACCGTCATCGCGCTCGCGCTGGGGCCGGCGCTGTTCATCGTCGGCTACGGCGCCCGACGCACGGTCTTCCCGGCGACCTGGGCGGCGCAGCAGCAGGCCGGCGAGGTCGCCGGAGTGGTCGAGGAGGCCGTCGCCGGCGTCCGGGTGGTGAAGGGGTTCGGGCAGGAGGCCCGCGAGCTGGACCGGCTGGCGGTGGACGCCCGGTGGCTGTTCGCGCTTCGGATGCGTGCGGTGCGCATCACCAGCAGGTTCGGTGCGGCGATGCAGGCCGTTCCCGCGCTCGGCCAGGTCGCGGTGCTGGCGCTCGGCGGCTGGCTGGCGCTGACGGACCGGATCACCCTCGGCACCTTCCTCGCGTTCAGCACCTATCTTGGCGCCCTGATCGGGCCGACGCGGACCCTCGCCGGCCTGCTCACCGTGGGCCAGCAGGCCAAGGCCAGCACGATACGCATCTTCGAGATCATCGATTCGCAGCCGGCGATCACGGACCGGCCGGGCGCCGTGCGCCTTGGCCGGGTCCGCGGGCTGGTCGACCTGGACGGTGTCACGTTCGGCTACGTTCCGTCCCGCCCCGCGCTGCGGGACGTGAGCCTGCGGATCGAGCCGGGGGAGACGGTCGCCCTCGTCGGCACGTCCGGTTCGGGCAAGTCGACGGTCGCGATGCTGCTGTCGCGGTTCTACGATCCCCAGGCCGGGACGGTCCGGCTTGACGGTGTGGACATCCGCACGGTGCCACTGTCGTCGCTGCGGGCGCAGATCGGGGTCGTCTTCGAGGACAGTTTCCTGTTCTCCGACACGGTGCGCGCGAACATCGCCTACGGCCGGCCGGGTGCCACGGATGACCAGATCGTCGCGGCCACGCAGGCGGCGCAGGCGGACGTCTTCATCCGCGGCCTGCCCGACGGCTATGACACCGTCGTGGGGGAACAGGGCCTGACCCTCTCCGGCGGCCAGCGCCAGCGCGTCGCGCTCGCCCGCGCGCTACTCACCGATCCCCGCGTCCTGCTCCTCGACGACGCGACCTCGGCCGTGGACGCCCGGATCGAGGCCGAGATCCACGACACGCTCCGGACGATCATGCGTGGCCGCACCACCCTGCTCATCGCGCACCGGCGCTCCACCCTGCGCCTCGCCGACCGGATCGCCGTGCTCGACGCCGGCCGGATCGTCGACGTCGGGACCGAGGCCGAACTGACGGCCCGATGTCCTCTGTTCCGCCATCTGCTCGCCGGCCCCGGTGAGGGCCTTCCCGACCAGCTCCCGTCCCCGTCCCCCGACCCCGACCTTTCTTGCCTATCCAGAGGGATAAATCGGACACAAAAGGCTCTGGATAGGCAAGGAAGTAGGCAAGGAAAAGGAAGTGGTCTCCGGGGCGGTGCTACCCGGGGCGGTCTCGGCCGGGGGCTCGGCGGCGGGGGCCCCTTCGGTGACATGCCGGCGACCCCCGACCTGCTCGCCCGGGTCGACGCCCTGCCCCCGGCGCTCGACGAGCCGCGGGTCGACCAGGCTGCGGCGGCCGCCCCCGACCCGGCATTCTCGCTGCACCGGCTACTGGCCGTGGTCCGCTGGCCGCTCGTCCTGGGCCTGCTGCTGGTGGCGGCCGACGCCGTCGCGGGTCTCGCCCTGCCGGCGTTGGTGCGGCATGCCGTCGACGCCGGTGTGAGTGTCGGGGCACGTGACGTCCTGTTCGCCACCGCCGGTGTCGCGCTGGCGGTGGTACTGGTCAACTGGGCGGTGCAGGTGGGGCAGACCCGTGTCACGGGCCGGATGGGGGAGCGGCTGCTTTACATCCTGCGGGTGAAGACCTTTGCGCAGCTGCAGCGCCTCGGGCTCGACTACTACGAGCGCGAGCTCGCCGGCCGGATCATGACCCGGATGACGACCGACGTCGACGCCCTGTCGACCTTCCTGCAGACCGGCCTGACCACCGCCATCGTCAGCCTGCTGTCCTTCTTCGGCGTCCTGGTGGCGCTGATCGTGCTGGACGCCGAGCTCGCCCTGGTCGTCGTCGCCGTACTGCCGATCCTGGTCGTGGCGACGGTGGTGTTCCGGCGTCGCTCCTCCGCCGCCTACACCGAGTCCCGGGAACGAGTCAGCGCCGTCAACGCATCGCTGCAGGAGAACCTGACCGGCCTGCGCATCGCCCAGGCGTTCGGCCGGGAAGCGGTCAACCAGGCGAGGTTCCGCGAGCTCGCGGACAGCTACCGCCGCTCGCGGCTGCGGGCACAACGGATGATCGCTCTCTACTTCCCGTTCGTCGAGTTCCTCTCCCGGGTCGCGGGTGCTCTCGTGCTGGGAATCGGCGCCCACCTTGCCGTCGGCGGATCCCTGTCGCCGGGAGCACTACTCGCGTTCCTGCTCTATGTGGACCTCTTCTTCGCGCCGGTGCAGCAACTGTCCCAGGTGCTCGACGGTTATCAGCAGGCCCGGGTCGGTCTGCGCCGGCTTTCCGAGCTGCTGCGGACTCCGACCTCGACGCCGCCGGCCGAGCACCCGCGACCGGTCGGGCGGCTGGCCGGCGAGGTGGTCCTGGCCGGCGTCCGGTTCGCCTACACGGGAAGCACCGCCGCGCGGGCGGAGAACTCCGGGCCGGCGGGAAACGCCGTGAACGGGGTGAGCCTGCGCATCGCCCCGGGGGAGACAGTCGCCCTGGTCGGGGAGACCGGCGCGGGCAAGTCCACGGTGGTGAAGCTGATCGCCCGGTTCTACGACGTGACCGAGGGTGCGGTGCGGGTGGACGGCGTCGACGTGCGCGACTTCGACCTGCCCGCCTACCGGCGACGGCTCGGTGTCGTTCCGCAGGAGCCGTTCCTGTTCTCCGGGACGGTCCGGGACGCCATCGCCTACGCTCGGCCGGATGCCTCCGACGCCGAGGTCGTGGCGGCGGCGCGGGCGGTCGGCGCCCACGCGTTCATCACCCGCCTGGCCGACGGCTACGATCATCTGGTCGGCGAACGCGGCCGGGGACTGTCCGTCGGCCAGCGTCAGCTCCTGGCGCTCGCCCGCGCGGAGCTCGCCGACCCGGACATCCTGCTGTTCGACGAGGCGACCGCGGCGCTCGACCTCGCGACGGAGGCGGCGGTCACGGCCGCCTCGGAGGCGGTGGCCACCCGGCGGACCACGATCGTCATCGCCCATCGGCTCACCACGGCGGCCCGGGCCGACCGGGTGGTCGTGATGGCGGACGGCCGGGTGGTCGAGCAGGGGCCGCACGCCGAGCTGGTGCACGCCGGCGGCCCGTACTCTCGCCTGTGGGCCGCCTTCACCGCGGAGTCCGTCACGCCCGCGGAGTCCGTCACGCCCGCGGATCTCAGCCCGACCGCGGACAGCGGTGCGGATCGGCGAGCGGCTGGCTGACCGTCAAGCGGCTGGCTGACCGGCGAGGGCGGCCTCATTCCGTAATGTCATGGTTCGCCCTCAAGCCTGAGGGGATGCCCTCACGGGGCAACGAGCAAGCCCGCCCGTCGCCCCGATCGGCCGAGCGGTCACCCGGGGCCGGCGGCGATCAGAGGAGGGGATCATGAAGGCGAACGGTCTGTCGATGGAGATCGCCTGGCCACGGCTGCCCAGCGGAATCGCCACACCCGGTGAACTCGCCGACCAGCTGGACGCCGACCTGCGGGACCGCGCCAGGGTCGCCGCGTTCGACGAGCACGGTCTGTGGGTCCGGGTCCACCGGCCGCACCAGGTCGAGGCGCTCGCCGCCGAACTCGCTTACAAGCTCTCCCAGGTCGGCGCGTCCGATCAGACGTTCCTCTCCTGGCACGACGAGCTGGGTAATCATCGTCGTTCGCTGAGCGGCCGTCGGATCGGGATGCACCGCAAGGTCGCCTGAACATGCCGGCGGATTCTCGACGAGGTCCCACGAAGTCCCGGAAGTCCCGGAAGTCCCGGAAGTCCCGGAAGTCCCGGGAAGCCCCGGGAAGTCCCGGGAAGACCGGAAGATGGTGGATCCCGCCCGGTCGGCCCTTGGTCGGTCGGCTGGCGGTCAGCCCTCGGCCGGCTGGAGGGTCTCCCGAGCGATCGCGGTGCCGAAGCGGACGGCGCCAGGGGACGGGACCGGGCAGGCCGTCATCGGCTTCTGGAGCAACGGGCAGAAGTGGACCCCGTCGGGGCTGCGGACTGTGACGACCCCCCCGGGCTCGCAGGTCTCGCCCGCGGCACAGGGCATCGTCGAGGTGAACCGGCCGTTCATGGTCAGCACCCGGCCCGCGGGGACCACCCGGGTACGTTCGTGCTCTGCGGCGATCTGGCGCCACAGGCGGTCCAACAGGGTCATCCCGGCCTCGTCGACCGTCTGGTCACGCCGTGGCGGCGCATCCACGAGGACGACTCCGATGCCCTGATTCGTCAGCATCTTGACGGCCTTCGTCACGTCCTCCCGGTAGGCCGTCACCAGGTCACGACCCTGCATGCAGGGCGTCACCTGGTTGCCGGAGAACACCAGAACCGCGGTGGTCGGCCGCCAACGCCGCGCCTGGTCGCGGATGTCCATGAGCCAGTCGCAGGGCGCCGTGCCACCCCAGGTGCGCACCAGCACGGCGGTCCCGCCGTCCGCGCGGGCCGCCTCGTCGAAGGCGCTACCCGCCTCCCAGGCGAGCGAGTCGCCCCACAACGCCACCCGTGGCCTGTCGTCGGAGGTCCTGTTCACCACCAGGGTGCCCCCGACCAGGACGATCGCGACGACGAACAGCCAGCCGACCGGTCCCAGCCGTCCGATCCGCACGGTCCGCCCCTTCCTGCCCGGCCGCACCGGGCCGGTATCACCGGATCCCCGATCACGTCCGACTCTGCCCGGCTACCCACCACCTCATCGTGCTTCCCGCCCGGCGCTGTTCTGGTGACGGGTGTGCCGTCCCCACGAACGGACATTACCGAACGTACCTCCCATAACTGTTCTATCCAGAGACCCGAGTAGCTCCCGCTACCGCGGGCGGTCGTGGCCGAGACGGAGGGTGGGGGGTGGGTAGGACATGGCAGTACCCATGGCGGCGGGCTGCCCTGTGGCGGCGGGCATGGGGGTGCTGGTCGGAAGGCGAGACCGGATCTGTGGCAGAGTTTTCGCCATGACGCGGTCCGTTGCGACGCGCAGGCCCACCATGGCCCGCCGTACTGCCGCCGCGGCGTTGACCCTGGGCGGCGTGGCCGGGTTCACCTACGGCATTCCGTCGCTCACCACATTGCGTCGACTACGGCTGCGGTGGACGCCGGTGCTCGCAGGGCTCGGCGCGCCTGATCACGTCGCGCTCACCTTCGACGATGGTCCGGATCCCGTGTCCACGCCGCAGTTCCTCGACGTGCTCGCCGAACTCGACGTGCGGGCGACGTTCTTCGTCCTCGGTGGTCTGCTGGAACGTGCACCGACGTTGGCGAGGGAGATGGCCGCCGCCGGGCACGAGCTGGCCGTGCACGGCTGGGATCATCGCCCGATGCTGTTGCGCGGTCCCCGCTCCACGCACGACCATCTCGCCCGCACCCGGGACCTGGTCGTCGAGATCACCGGTCGCGCGCCGCGGTTCGTCCGGCCGCCGCACGGCATCCTCTCGGCCGGGCTGCTCGTCGCGGCCCGCCGCCTCGACCTCAGCCCCGTCCTGTGGTCGGCGTGGGGACGCGACTGGACGGCCGAGGCGACGCCGGGCAGCGTGCTGGACACCCTCGCCCCCGACCTGCGCGGGGGCGCCACGGTGCTGCTGCACGACTGTGACTGCACATCGGCCCCCGAGGCCTGGCGCAGCGCGCTCGGGGCTCTGCCCGGGATCGCCGCGCGCTGCGACGACGCCGGCCTGCGCCTCGGACCACTCGCCGAGCACGGCCTGCCGGCCTAGCCGCATCCTCCTTCTGGCAGGAGCGGCCGGGCAGGTCAGACGGCTGGGCAGGTCAGACGGCCGGGTAGAGGGAGTAGCTCGGGAAGTTGCCGACGAGCCGCTCGTCGGCGTCCGCGCCCACGGTGACGGCTCTGGCCAGATGGACACCGCCGACGAAGGCCCCCTTCCAGGAGGCGCCGCGGCCACCGAACGGCTCGTCCCGGTCGCCGCGGGAGCGCGGCTTGTTGACTCCGACCTTGAACGCCTGCAGTTCCCCGGCGAGCCGGCGGGCATGGGACTCGTCGTCGCAGGCCAGTGAGGCGACCAGCGCGCCGTTGGAGGCGTTCATCGCCGCCAGCAGTTCGGCCTCCGAGTCGACGACGACGATGGTGTCGACCGGGCCGAACGGCTCCGCGTGGTGCAGCGCAGACGACGCCGGCGGGCTCAGGACCGCCACCGGCGGCACGTAGGCGGAGGTGTCCTGCCCGGGGATGAACCGGCCGTCCGCGAGGTCTCCGCGGTAGATCGGCACGCCGCCCTTCGTGATCGTCTCGTCGATCTTCGCGGCCAGCTCGGTCGCCTTGTCCGCGGTGATGACCGGGCCGTAGTCCAGCTCGGGCAGCGGGTCGGCGTCGTCGGCGACAGCGAGGGGGTGGCCGAACCGGACGCCGGAGACCACCGGCAGGTACATCTGGAGGAACCTGTCGAACAGTTGGCGCTGGACGACGTAGCGGGGGTAGGCGGTGCAGCGCTGCTTGCCGTACTCGAAGCCCTTCTTCAGATGGGCGGCGAGCACGTCCCACTGGGAGAAGTCCCAGATGCCCCAGGCGTTGAGGCCCTCCTGCTCGAGGAAGTGGCGCTTACCGGTGTCGACCAGGGCGGCGGCGACCTGGCCACCCGCCGACCGGCCGCCCACGAAGGCCAGGCAGCCGATCTCGGGGGCGCGGACCAGCGCCGAGCTCAGCCGGGAACCCGATCCGGAGACCAGCGAGACCGGCAGACCCTCCCGGCGGGCCAGCGCGCTCGCCAGCGTCAGGCAGGCGGCGCCGCCGTCGGTCGGGGTCTTGGCGATGGTGCCGTTGCCGGCGAGGATCTGGACGAGCACGGCATGCATGAGCACGCTCATCGGGTAGTTCCAGCTGGCGATGTTGCTCACCGGACCGGGTAGCGGGGTGCGCCCGGCGATCATGCCGTCGATCTCGTCGATGTACCAGCGCACCCCGTCGAGGGCACGGTCGACGTCGGTGCGCGCCAGCCGCCAGGGCTTGCCGATCTCCCAGACGAGCAGGAGAGCCAGCAGGTCGCGGTGGGCGTCCATGGCGTCGACGGCGGCGCGTACCCGGGCCTTGCGCTCGGGCAGCGCCACGTCGCGCCAGTGCTTGTGGTCGTTGAGAGCGGCCCGGATCGCCTCCCGGGCCTCGTCCAGCTCGATCATCGGGGGCCCGGCGATCGGTGTGCCGTCGACGGGGGACAGGCTGTGCAGTGGGTTTCCAGTTCGATGCCAGTGCCCGCCCCAGAGATTACGGAGGCGGTCCTCGTCGAACGCCTCGGGGGCAATCTGGCGGCAGGTGGCGAACGCCTCGGACCAGGTGGTACCCGGCTTAATGTGGAGTCGTGGCTGGGAGCTGCTGGATGCTGCGGCCATACCGGTGATATTGACGGTCATCCGCCGATCACGCCAGGCAAAGCGGCCCACTATTTCGAGGGTTCTTAGATGACTGTATCAGTGTAATAACACTCGGTAATTTCCTGCATAAACCGCCATGTGGCCACTCATCGCCCTTGCTCGATATCTAATGATCTTGCTGGTGCTGCTGGTGCTGCTGGTGCTGCTGGTGCTGCTGGTGCTGCTGGTGCTGCTGGTGCTGCTGGTGCTGCTGGTGCTGCTGGTGCTGCTGGTGCTGCTGGTGCTGCTGGCTCGCGTTGGTCGCCGGGGTTGTTGCCAGGAGGAAACCCGGCGCGACTCGCCGCGCGAACATGGTCATATGCGGGTGGGTGGCAGCGTCCACCGCGTACTATTTCCGGCATGTCGGATGCGTTTATCGGGCGAGATGGCGGCACCACTTCGGCGCCGTCACGACCTCGGGTGTGTACTTCATCACGTAGAGTGGGATGGTGTCCGAACCATCTTTCGTGCGCGTCCGGGTTGCCGCCACTCGGACGATTCGATCCTGATTCCCGGATGTGTGATGACGGCCAGTGTCGTGCCGCCGTCGGCCGCTGAAGCCGACTCCGTCGAGGGCTCCGCGCCGATCCGGGTCCTCGTAGTAGATGATCATGAGTTGTTCCTCCAGGGCCTGCAGACGGTCCTGGAGATTGAGGAGGACATCAGCGTCGTCGGCCGGGCCGGTGACGGTCAAGAGGCTCTGACCTTGGCCTCCGGGACGTCGCCGGACATCGTCCTGATGGATGTCCGGATGCCGGGCCGGGACGGGATCGCCGCGGCGGGTGCCATCAAACGTGCTGTTCCGCGCACTCGTATCGTGATGCTCACGGTCTCGGACGAGGAGTCCGACCTGTTCGAGGCGATCAAGGCGGGTGCGGTCGGGTACCTGCTGAAGTCGATTCCGCCGCACGAGGTGGCCGACGCGGTGCGGGCCGTCCACAATGGGCAGAGTCTGATCAGTCCTTCGATGGCATCGAAGTTGATGGTCGAGTTCGCCACGATGGCCCGTGGTACCGAGGACCGTCCTCGGGTGCACGCCCCGCACCTGACCGCGCGAGAACTCGAGGTGCTGAAGCTGGTCGCTGAGGGGCGCGCGAACCGCGAGATTGCCCGCAAGCTGTTCATCAGTGAGAACACGGTCAAGAACCACGTTCGTAACATCCTGGACAAACTGCAGCTGCACTCGCGGATGGAAGCCGTGATGTACGCGGTCCGCCAGGGGTTGTTCGACATCGAGTGAGCCCGGCGGGGCCGCACGGCTGCCGCGGTGGGCCTCCGTCCGCCACCCTGCGGGGCCTGGTCGGCGGGATATCGCTCTGGGGTGGGTGACGGGACTTGAACCCGCGGCCACCGAGACCACAACCCGGTGCTCTACCAGCTGAGCTACACCCACCAGAACCTGGCTGCCATGCCGAAGGAGGACACCCGGCCGGACCGGAGATCCTCCGACCGGTGCGAATCCGGGATGTTCCGAATCCGGGATGTTCCACCCGCGCCGCCTGACCAAGCGAAGCTATCGTACCGGTCCGCGCCACCGGATGGGCAAGGGGGTTACCCCGGTCATGCTGGCCGCGCTCACCGCACTGGCCGCGCTCGCCGAGATCACTGCCCGTTCAGGCGGGCGGTGGAAGATCCCCCGCTAAGCCGCGCGGGTGAACCGGCCGGGTCGTCTGGTTGCGGGTGCTCGGAGCCTCCGGCGGTCAGGGCGGCCAGCGACGCATCGGCCTGGTCGCGGATCTCGGCGGCGATCGCGCGGGCCTGCTCGGTGCCCGGCCCCGGCTGGGGGACGAACACGGCCCGTCGGTAGTAGCGCAGCTCCTCGATGCTCTCCTGGATGTCCGCTAGGGCCCGGTGGCCGCCGCGTTTGACCGGAGCCGCGTAGTAGGCCCGCACGTACCAGCGGCGGGCGAGCTCCATGATCGACGAGACGTCGATCATGCGGTAGTGCAGGTGAGCGTCCAGTGACGGCAGGTAACGTGCGAGGAAGGTGCGGTCCGTGGCGATCGAGTTGCCGCACAACGGGGCCTTGCGCACCTCGGGAATCCGGGTGCGGACGTAGTCGAGGAGCTGGCGCTCCGCGTCGGCGAGGGACAAGGTGGAGGCTTGGACGGCGGCGGTCAGGCCCGAGGCCTCGTGCATCTCGCGGACGACCGGCTCCATGGTCTGCAGCGCCTCCTCCGGCGCCGAGATGACCAGGTCGATGCCCTCGTCGAGGATGTTGAGCTCACTGTCCGTGATCAAGCAGGCCACTTCCAGGAGTAGATCCGACGCGGCGTCCAGGCCGGTCATCTCGCAGTCGATCCACACCAGTCGATCCATCCCGCTGACACTATGGTCTGCGGTCGCCGTCGTCACGTGCACCCTCGGGTTCTCATCGGGATAGCTGAGTGCCTGCTCCGCCGAGATCATCTTACGGTCCCTGTTCAGTTACTGACGGTAAAGCTGATGGAGATCTGAGTGTTCCCGGCTCCGACCAGGATCGCGGTCAGGGTGTACAGCCCGTCCGGGACCTCGGAAGTCTGCCATCCGCCGGGATGCGGCGTGAACAGGTACGGCGGGCCGGGGAGATCCCGCCGGTACGGCCCGATCGGTCCATTCAGCACGTACGTCAGGGTGCCGGCGTAGCCCGTCGTCTCCACCCGGATGGTGCGGAATCCCGAGATGGTCTCGCCCTGGTGGATGCCGGCGAAGGTGAACGGCGCGACGGACATCGTCGACGACGGCGTGGGCACGGCGCCCGGGCCGGGCCGGGATGGACGACCGTCGGGTGCGGGGGATGCCGCCGGGGCCGGACCGGACCGGGGTTCCTGGCTGTGATAACTGAACACCAGGATCGGCATCAGGACCAGGGCAGCGAAGAACAGCGCAAGACCGACCCAACCCCGCCTGAGGGCATCCACGCTGCCTGCGTCCCTCCGCCATGCCGCCCATGGGTTCGGGTCACTTTAATAGGCGGGGATGTGACCGACTCCCGCGGCCTGGGACCGACCGGGATCGAAGCGCGCAGTCGGGCAGGGGGAGGGGGAAGTGGGCCGACAGCGGGTCGACGGGCACGCCTGCCGCCGCGGCGTCGGACCGGCACGGGTGGTCCGGACCGGCACGGGAGACGCAGCCGCTTGTCGATGCGGCTGCCGAGGGCAAGACGGCCTAGATC
>NZ_CDWTMG010000126.1:0-13259 GCF_977945845.1 Frankia sp. CcMO1 | reverse complement strand
ACCGGGCGGCGCACCGGCAGGCCGGACAGTGCCCGAGCGGCGCGGGCATCGACCGGAAGCACCCCGGCAACCGGCACACCCAATCCCCGCGTGATCTCTTCGGCCGGGTACTGCCCGGCGTTCACCACCAGCAGCCACACCCGGCGCCCCGGCCCCGTGAGGGCGGCGAGCTGGTCCAGCCGTGCCGCGGTGTGGACCAGCCCGCGTGGGTCGTTGCGGGTCACCGCCAGCACGACGTCGGCCACCCGCAGCAGCCGGGCCAACCCGTCACCCTGCGAGAGCCGGGTGGGCAGCCGACCGGCGTCAACGATCAACACGCCCCGCTCCGCGTGCGCCGGACTGTCCGGGCTCTCCGCGCCGGGATCCTCGCTCCGGGTGGGCGGCTGGCGCATCGCCTCCCAGCGGGCCGATGACAGCAGGACGTCGACCGCGGTGGCGGCCTGCTCCGCTCCGGAGGGGGCAGGGACCACCAGCAGTCCGCCGGGCAGTTGCTGCGCGTGCTCGCGGACCAACCATGGCTGGTGCTCGCGACGAGCGGCTGCGGCCAGGCTCATCAGCCCCGGCTCGGCGTCCAGGCCGAAATCCGCGATGAGGTCGCCGCCGCCCGGGTCGAGTTCCAGGACCACCGGGCTCTGCTGGGAAGGCCACGCTGCCGCTAGCGCCAACCCGGTCGTCGTCACGCCGGGAGCGCCCTTGGCGGACGTCAGGACCAGCAACATGACGCCCTCACCCGCCGGTGCCGGTCGTGGACGGCGCCGACACCTGCATCACGCTGACCGTCCCCTCCGCGGCAGCGCTGACCACGGATGCCTCGTTCTCGTCCATCAGCAGCGAGATCACCGTCGTCCCGCCACCGGACGGATCCGGTGACACCGACACCACCTGACCCGTCAGCCAGGTGGACCGCGGCGCCTTGTCCCCCGCCGCAGTCCCGCCGCCGGCTCCGGGGTCGGCTCCGCCGGTCGCCCGGCCGGGCGTCACCAGCACCGCCACCGCCGACCCCGGCTCCAGACCGGGCGGGAAGCCCCCCGCCTTCACCGCGACCGATGCCACCGCCTGCCCGCCGGGCGGGAAACGCGAGGCCCCGACATCGGCGGGCGACAGCAGCGCGCCCGCGCGCCGGGGTACCGCCATCGTTCGCCCGACCACCTCGGACAGGTCGTCCGCCGGTACCGTCTCCACGTCGCCACCGGCCGCGACCGGGGAAACCCGCAGGTCCGCGCGGGTGATCACCTGCCCGGCGTTCACGTCCGTGGCGAGCACCAGGACAGGTACCCGGCCCGAGGCCCGCAACGACCCGATGAAGAACGCCGCCGCCCCTGCCAGGATCAGCACCACCCCCAGGGCCAGGAACGGAACCCGCGTCCGTCGCGCCGACGCCAGCCACGGCGCCTCGCCCCGGTCCGCCGCGCGCGAACCCGGGCCGACCCTGACACCTGACGGTGTCAACGACGGCCGCGGGTGGGGCTCACCCCGCGAGGCGGAGCGCGCCTGCGGTGTCGAAGGCAAAGAGGTAGCCACGAACGACTCCCAACGATCGAAAGGTCAGTAGTGGTCGCGCCAGCGGTGGCGCCGTGAGCCGGACGGCCGCTCGCCGCTCAGCCCCCGCGTGACCGCACCAGCGCCTGCGACTCCGCCACCCGGAAGGCCGCCGAAGCCGCTGTCTCCAGCGCAGGCAGCGTGCCCGCCTCCCCATTGCCGGACCACGAGATCTCCCACGAGATCGTCGCCGTCACGGGGAACGCCTCACCCGGCTGTCCCGCCGACGACCGGCGATACGTGTACCCGCAATCCGGTGACTCCCGCTGCGGATCCCCGCCGGACGAGAACGGCGTGCCCGGACCCAGGCACACCACCGACGAGCCGTCACCCATCGACCAGGTCACCTTCCCCGGTGTCGCCGTCGCCGTCACCGACACACCAGGCACCGACGCCGTTGCCGACCTCGGCGACCAGAGCCCCGGCTCGATCCAGAGCCAGGTCGGCAGCGACACCAGCTGCTCGCCAACGGGACTCACTCCGATCTCCGGCCGCGGCAGGGCGAGCTGGTCCACCGCCTGGCGGGCGACCACCACCGGAGGCGGCGGCGCGGACACGGCCGCGGCCTGAGCTCCACCATCACCGGGCACCCACGCCGTCGTCCAACCCGACTCGCTCGGGCAGGTGCGCAGCAGCCACGACCCGGAGCCCGTACTCGTGCCGGAAACGAAGGCATCCACCGGCAGGCCGGGTGGGCCGCTGACCGCGGTCACGTAGCACCCGCCGCCGCTCATCGTCCCCACGGCCGGTATGGAGCAGGCCACTCGGCTGCCGTTCCCATCAGTGCACGTCCGTGGGCCGCCAGTGCGCCCTCGAGGCAGGTCAACGGATTGGGAGCCGCTCTGCTCGCGGCGGCTGGTTCCGGCGGAGACGGTGCAGCCAGGATTGTTCGATGAGTCGCGGCATTCGGTGCTCGCCCAGCCGTCGCCTCCCATCGCCGGAGCCGCGGCCCACGTGGCGAGGCAGCACAGCGCCGCGGACGCCAGGACGGCTCGGGTCAGCATGAGCCGAGCCCTCTGACCCGGAAGTCGACCACCTTCCATCGGCCGCCCTCGTCCCGGACGTCGGCGCTGATGTGCCGGTTGCCCCCGGGTTCGTCGTCGGCCTGCTCGCCGGACTTCTTGTACTGCAACCAGTTCCGGCTGTCGGCACAGTCCTCGACGACCACTCGCGCAGGCTGTGCCTCCAGGTCGGCTTCGCCCACCCGAGGGTTGAGCACCGGCTGACCTCTGGTGACCACTCCGTTCTGCTGGTCGGCGTAGAGGCTGTTCACGATCTGCCGCAGGGCGGCGCCCGTCGCGTGGCGCGCGAGCAGCGGCGACCGGTAGTCCGACGTCCGGGCGGCAACGACCATGTCCTGCCACATCCCGCGGTAGGCATCCAAGGCCGCCGTTTCGGCCGCGGCGCCTGTGGACGTCGTCGAGGGGGTCGCGGTGGGTGTTGTGGTGGCGGGGGGCGGGCCGAGGTCGGCGTCGTCTCCGCCGCAGCCGGCGCTCGCGGACAGGGCGAGCGCGGCGCACAGTCCCACGAGCGCGGAGGCGTTCAGCGTCACGGCGGCACTCCCTCGTCAGGAGAGGTCATCCTCGGGGCGGTCTGCGCCGTCCGAGGGCTTTGTCCTACACCGCCACCCCGTACTGAAAGCAACGTCAGGCAACTTCCGTGACGGCATGTACACGGATGGTGATCAGACGTCTGGTGCGGTTGCGGCTAGCTCGCCGCGACACGCTGGGTGAGTTCGCGAACCGCGGGGCTGCTGCCATTGTGCGCGGTCAGGGTGCGGTGGAGGGCTCGCGCGGGCTGCTGGTTGCGGAGGGAACCGGTCTGCTTCGCGATGCAGTAGGCGTCCCAGGTCCTGGCTGCGGCCTCGTCGATGTCGCCGGTGGCGAGGGCTGCTCGGGCGTGCGTGGCGATGACTTCCGCACGCCCGCGCACCATGGCGGGTCGCCAGTGGACGTTCGCGTCGCTGATGGCGTCCCGGCCGCTGCGGAGGAGGCCGGCGTCACCGTGGTCAGCGCCAAGGGTGACCAGGGAGTGCCCGGTCCATTTCTGGATCTCGGCGTGATCCAGGTAGCCGATATAGCCGGGCTTGTCGTCCTCGACCGACTCCAGGAGGGCGGACGCCGTGCGCAGGTCGGCGAGGCACGCCTGCCGGTTACCGGCCTGCGCGTGATGATGAGCGCGGACACCGTGCAGCCAGGACCGCACGGCCGGGTGAGCGGCCGTCCCGGCGACGGCGATCGCGGCGTCCGCGAGCCGGAGCGCGTCCTCGCGCAGCCCTGCGTGGGCGAGAGCGCGGCTGGCCTGCCCGGTGTTGTTCGCGCAGAGGCTGGTGTCGCCGACGTCGGCCGCGAGCCCCGCGGCCTGCCGGAACCAGGTCGCGGCCTCTCCGTAGCGGCCGAGGTCGAAGCTGAGCCAGCCGAGGAACCCGCCGGTGACGGCCAGCAGCCCGGCGAGCTGGTGGCGCTCGGCGTCGGTGGTCAGGCGGGGGTACCAGGCCAGCAGCTGGCGGTGGTGCGCCGTCGCCGGCGCGTGTACGGCGACCGATCCATGCAGGTTGTCGATCCGCCCGTGCGCGGCATGCAGGTCCGCATGCGCGGCCAACGTGTCCGGATCGAGTCGGCCACCCCCGGCTGCGGCAATCGCCGCAAGGTCGAGGTCGGCGCCGAGACTCAGGCCGGCCGCAGCCGCCCCGGCACCGATCAGCAGGTCCCGCCGTCGCATCAGCCCGTCCCACAGGTCGAAGGTCTCAACCAGTGTGCGCGACCACGCCCCCGTCCGCACAACTCGATGATCTGCCTCGCCCACCCGTGGGGGGATCGCCTGGTCACGGCCAGGACCTTCATATGGCCGGAAGGGAGTCCGCGAGTCTGGCGGCGCGCCCTCGCCATCGGCGGTCGTCCTGCGCCGTGATTGCGCGATCGCCGCGCCCTGATCGAGAGCTTGCCGTGGAACGTGCAGTGCCTCGCTCAGGTGGCTGCGCCAGTACGGGCGCGGGATGCGCTCGCCTCTCTCCCACCGGCTTACGTGTTCGCGGGTGATCGCATCGTCGTTCGAGATCTCGTGCAGGCGCCCGGCCAAGGTGTACTGCGACAGCCCGAGGCCCTCCCGGGCTCGACGAATCATGGTGCCGATGGGCGCCAGCTCGTGTCCGTCCGCGGGGAGGCGCCACTCGCCGTGGTCCGTCCGCCAGGCCGTCGCTGCCGCGATGCTCACGGCGCAGACCTCCCCGAGGTAGCTGGCTTTGATTGGGCTCCATGCCGGCGGTGGGTCAATGATCACGGATGCTCGACCAGCCTGGGAAGATGCATCTGAGGGGAGATTTGGGGGGGAGACTTGCGGGACGCCGCACGCGTCGGTCAACTGAGCAGGCGGACCGTGCTGGAATGACACACACAGCGACGGGAGGGTTGCCGTGGCAGCCGTACGAAGCCACCCCAACGATCGGCTGCGCGCTGCACGGCTGCGCACCGCATCGCCGTCCGGCGCGGGGCGGCCGATGTCCCGGCAGGAACTGGCTGACCAGGCCAATGCCTTGATGGCTGAGGATCACCCGGCCGACGCCACGATGAACGCCAACTACATCGGAAAGCTGGAACGTGGCAAGCACCGGTGGCCCAGCCGACCACGGCGCGAGGCGTTGTGCCGTGTCCTCAGGGTCTCCCGCGAGTCGGACCTCGGCTTCTACGTCAACCGCAGCGACCGAGTTCCTGCGACCACGCCCCGGGACGCCTCGGCGACGGTACCGGAGCCAATTGCGCTGGCGATCGGCTCGACGCCCGACGGCAGCCGGCGCGACCTGCTGAAGGCCATCGCCGCAGTCGCCGCGGGCTGCGGTCTCCTCGGCCTCACCCAGGCACCGGCGTCCCGGCGGGTCGGGATGGGCGACGTAGCCCGCATCGACGCGGTCACCGCGCTGTATCGATCGGTGGACTACGAGCGTGGCGGTGGAGCGCTGTGCGACGAGGTCGGCCAGTTCGCAGAGGGAACCTCCGCCCTGCTTGCCATGGCTGACGCCGGTCGCTGGCAGTCGGAGCTCGCGGCCGCCGTCGCCGCGGCTCGACAACTGGCCGGATGGACCGCGTTCGACGCGGGACGGCACAGCGATGCCGGTCGGCACTGGCTATCAGCCGAGCGGGCAGCCGTCACCTCGGGCGATCTGTGCCTGGCCGCGCGCATTCGCTACTGCCAGGCACGACAGTTCCAGCACCTCACGCACAACCAGGACGCGCTCGACACCTTGCGCCTGGCCCGCGCGCAACTCACCAGCGGAGCCACCCCCGCGCTTCGGGCCATGCTTTGCGGCGCGGAGGCGGCATCCCTCGCAGCACTCGGCGACTTCACCGCGGCCACCGCCGCCCTGCGCCACGCCAGTGATCATTTCGAGCGCATCAACCCCGATCGGGAACCGGACTGGATGCGCTTCTACGACAGCGGCGAGCTGCTGGCTCAGTACGGTCGGGTTTACCGCGACCTGGCCCGCTCCGATCCTCGGCATGCCGAGGCAGCGGTGGACTGGACGCAGCAGGCGATCAACGCCTTTGGCCCGCAGGACGTCCGCAGCGCCGTGCTCAATGAGGTGGGCCTGTGCAGCGCCCTCGCCCTTGCGGGCGAGTCAGATCGCGCTATCGAGGTCGGTGCCGCCGTCATCGCCCACGGACGCCAGTTGACCTCTCGCCGCATTCAGGACCGCATCCGCAACCTGGTCCGGGACATCCCGGCAGACACCCGCCACAGCGACCTGTCCGACTTCCGCAGGCAGGTCAGCACGATCAAGGTTGCCGCCGCGTGAGCGGTCGATTCGGCGAAGCAGCGATGTTCCGCTGCATGCGAAGGGTCTCCGACCAGCTCGACGTCCCCAGCGATGACGCCACGTTGCTGCGGCTGACCAACAACGCCGTCTTCGCGCTGCCGACCGCCGGTGTCGTCATCCGGATCACCCGCTCACATGGATTGCACGAGCGTGTCCGCAAGGTCGTCGACCTCGCGCGGTGGTTCGCCGACATCGACGCGCCGGCCATCCGGCTCACTGCCCATGCACAACCGATCCCGGTCGACGGGCTCCTCGCCACGGCGTGGATCTACCTACCCCCATGCCCGCCGCAGCCGACTGTCGAGGACCTCGGCCCCGCGCTGCGCCGATTCCACGACCTCGGGGTGCCTCGGCAGCCGCTGCCGGTGTGGGATCCGGTGGGCGACGCGCGAACCCGCCTCGCGGACGCCGAAGCCCTGCCCGACGATGACCGCGAGTTCCTGCTCGAATGGTGCGATCGCCTGCAACCTCAGATCGACGCCCTCAACCGCGAGGTCGGCACTGGCCTCGTGCACGGAGACGCGCACGCAGGCAACCTGCTGCGAGCCCCCGATGCGCAGGTCGTCCTGTGCGATTTCGACGCCACCTGCCTCGGACCGTGGCAGGTCGACCTCGTCGCTGTCGCGGTGGGCGAGATCCGCTTCGGCCGAGTCGGTGCCAACGGGAAACTCGCCGCCGCCTACGGCTACGACGTCACCACCGATCCCATCTGGCCGCTGCTACGCGAGGCTCGCGAACTGAAAATGGTCGCCGCGGCCGTACCCCTGCTCGCTTCGGCGCCGGGCGTCCGCGAGGAGTTCGACACTCGTCTGCGCTCCATCCAGCACGATGACCACGCCGCACGATGGACGCCGTTCGCCGATCTCCGTAGGTAGGCGCAAAGCTCGGCCGCTTCTTCCGGTCAGGCCGACCCGTCGTTCCGGACAGCAGGCTCCGTGATCGCGATCCGGGGCCACAGATCTCCCCACAGGTAGGTCTTTGCGGCGCCCGCGTTGCCCGTGATCGTACTAACCGGGACCACCAGCGCCCGAGATTCCCGCCATGAGTTCGCCCCGACTGTGGACCCCGGGTCCGGGAGTGACACCGACCTCCTCGCGACGTCGAAGGGACAGCGACGATGGCACCTTCTACAGACCTCGGCATTCCTGAGATCCCCGGACGCACAGACGTGGCTGGCGAGGCCGCCGTCGCGCCACAGGTGGCGTTCACGGCCGGGCACCACTTCACTCTCAACGACCCCAGCGTGGATGCGGCTGCCGTTGCGCAGAGGTTGTCCGCCCTGTTGTCGGTCATTCTGCAGATGACCAAGCGGTGCAACTTCGATTGCTCGTTCTGCTCGGAGATCCTTCAGCTTCCCGACCCCACCCTGGACGATCTGGAGCGCATGCGGAACAACCTTGCCGGCGTCCCTCGCCTGTTCCTCTCCGGCGGCGAGCCGCTCCTTCGCCGCGACTTCGGGAACTTCGTAGATCTGTTCTCCGGCGGGTTCATCATCGGTGTGCCTACCAACGCGACCCGGGGCGTCCAGCATGCGGCGGCGATGACCGGGAAGATCGCCTTCGTGAACGTGGGCATGGAGGGGCCGCGGGCCACGACCAACCGGGTCCGCGGCGACTGCGACCAGGTGATGACCGGGATCCGGGCCTTTCAGGAACACGGGCTGCCACTGTCGTTGTCGGCTGTCGTGTACCGGTCGACGCTTCACGCGCTCGCGTACACGCTGCAGATCGCCGACGTCCTGGACGCCGGGAAGCTCAAGCTGGACCTGCCGCTGCGCAAGGGCAACGCGCTGGACCTGCCCGAGGACGAGTTCATCACGGAGGCCGAGGCCGAGGACGCCTTCGGCCGGTTGCAGGAGCTGCGCGGTCCACGGGTGGCGCCCGGCGGTTCGGATGACGAAGTGGATGCCGCGAACCGAGGGTCACATGATCATGGTGGAACCACAGGGAGCGCCCACGCCTGGCCGGTCTACGACGCCCCGGACCTGTGGGAGCCCTTGGGAAACGTCCTCACCGAGCCCGTCGGCGCCATCTGGGAGCGGTACCGCTTCAAGGACAACCACGTCGCGAAGTACTTCGGGGCGAGTATCCACGCGAGCCAGCGAGCGGCCGATTCCCATGCGTGAGGTCTCGTCGTTGACCTGGCCCACCGCGCCCTACAGCAGCGCGCACCGGCCAATCCGGCGCACGACACACCTGCTCACGGGCGTGGCGCTCCAACTCCCGCCCGCGGCGGCATTCCCCGGGAACCGGCGGCCGGCGAGTGCGATCGCCCCGGATGCGCCGGCGCAGCCGGTCGGGTGGGCGGTGGTGCACGTCCCGGTCCAGCGCACGCGAACCGTCGCCCTGAAGACCACCGGTGACGTCGACCGGGACCAACCCGTCGACATCAACCGGCTCCTCCTGGAGCAGTTGCCAGCGGGCATCGGCTGGCTGAACCACCCTCAGTTCACCGCAGTCCTCGCAAGGCCCGACAGTCCGGCGTGGGCGGCTCGGTGAGCATCCGCGGCTGCCGGGTTCTCGCCATCGAAGGCACTCACAGCGCCGGCAAGACCACCCTGGCGATGGCCCTGACCGCACACTACCGAGCCGCCGGGCTCAACGCCGGCTACGTCGGCGACGCCGCGCGGGACAGCCCCGTCGTCGCCGACATCGTCCTGCACCACGTCGGCCGCTTCGATATCGCGGCGGAGCTCGACGTCCTCACCGCAACCATCAGCAGCCAGATCCGCGCCGCTCACCGTCACCAACTCCTGGTCGTCGACAAGACCGCGGCGAACGCGTTGGCCTACGCGCACCTGCTCCTGCCGCAGGCAGAACGCCACGACGACGCGCTCTCCGCCGCCCGAGCCTTGTGCCGCGCCTGGCAGCCATACGACCTCGTCATCTACCTGCACGCGCGACACCGGATCGACCTACGGTCAGACCCGTACCGGCAGAAGGTGACCGACCTGCAGTCCGCCGGGCACGTCATCGGCCGGGTTCTGGACGATGCCGGATACCCCCTGGCGCACATGCCAGCCGGTCTCTCCCTTCGCCAACGCGTCGCCTGGACTGCACGCTGAGCCACCCGCCAAGGGCTCCCGAGGCCGGCAGCGGAGCGATCCGCGCCCCGACCTGGGCTGGCGGAGCGCGAGGCACCGGCGGACGGACCGACGGTGGAAGCAGGCCGCAAGCCCTTGGACAGGAGCAATGGATGACATCGTCAGGCCCGGCGAGGAACGAGCGGCACCGCAGCATCGTGGACGTCCACCTGCTGATCCGCCGGGACGGGCGGGTCCTGATGCTGCGGCGCGCCAACACCTCCTACGGCAACGGACTCCTCTGCCTCCCCAGCGGCCACCTGGAACGCGGCGAATCCGTCATCGACGGCGCGATCCGCGAAGCCCACGAAGAGATCGGAATCCACCTCGACCCCCGGGCGCTGCGCTCCGTCCACGCCATCCACCGCGGCGACCCCACCGGCAACGACCGCATCGGCTTCTTCTTCGAAACGACCTCGTGGACCGGCGACCCCATCAACGCCGAATCCCACAAGTGCTCCGAACTCGTCTGGGTCGGCCCCGACGCCCCACCCGCCGACGTCGTCCCCTACCAAGCCGCCGGTCTCACCGGCAGCCTCGGCCCCGAACCCTTCTCCCTGCACGGATGGAACCCGACACACCGCCACGCCGAAGCTGGCTCAGGGGCAACCTCCCCGGGCTGCTGGCGCAGATGTAGCCGCGCTGCCGGAGATGGCGCCGACATGGGCCGAGTCAGAGCTCGTCCGGTCAATCCAGCTCGCAGATCCTGGCCACGCGTGTGAAAGCGGCGAGGATGTGGTCCCGTGATTCAGGGCGGGTGTTGAGATTGCGCGGGCTCGGATGCGGGCACCAGAGCGTGGGGACGAGGCGCGCCTCGTCTCGGAGCAGGAACCGCAGCCATCCGTCCCGCGCGGTGTTCCCGACGGCCACCACAACGCGCAGGTCGGGCAGGAGGTCCAGCAGGCGGGCGAGGTATGGCTGGGCCGCGGTCACGTCGTCGGTCGTCGCGGCACGAATCTTCCATGCGGTGCCGACGTACCACGGCACGACGTTCCACGCGCGGATCAACGATCGGTCAATGCCTGAGTCCCGGTACAAGCGCCAGGTCGTGGCAGCAGTTTCGTCGTTGTTGTCCGCGCTGACGATCCCACTGCCCCTGGCTTTGCCCGCCTTGCCACCCGGTGCCTCATACAGGAACAGGGCCGGTGCTGACACTCCACCGCTGTCCGGGTCAAACCACGGGACGTCGGCCCCGGTGTCTTGCTCGATCGCGCGAGCGAGGTCATTGAGCGGACGCACGTGCGGCTCGTCGATCCGCGCCCGCTTCCCAGCCAGGAAGGACGCGTCGCCGTGACCCTTGGGCTGATTCCGCGGCACCTCCATTCGATCGCGCCCTCACTTCCCATCTCTCGGACCCCTCTGGGGAGCGTACGTGGCGGCGGGCTTCAAGTCCGTACGTCCGCCAAGGCTTCGCCCGCGCATCATCCGCCGCAGATCGTGCGCGCATGGGCGCGCAGCGACCGAGGTGTCAGTCCGATCCGAACGCGGGTCAGTCCCGGGATCTGGATCCGGATTGGCCCCCGCGTTGGCCCCTGTAGTGGATCTGCCGTCGGATGGGTTCCGTCGCGTTGGATCGCTATGTGGGCGGGGCCGGCGGTGCGAGGGAGAACCCGCCGTCGGGTCCGCCCTTCCAGGCGCTCGGCGACGCTGGCTCCACAGGGGTCGCGACATGCTCACGCGCGCCGGCAACTCCGTCCACGCCGGGCCGCTTCGCGCGGCCAGCCAGCGTTACGCCCTCGTCGCCTCCCGCGGCCTGGCTGGGCGGACCCCTACTGCTCGCGTCGGCGGATCCGGTCGGCGTGGTCCGGGTTGTTGCGGGCCCACGCCTCGACCTCGGCGAGGAGGGCGAGTACGGAGCGCCCGGCGCCCGTCAGCTCGTACGTGACCCTCTCACGGGTCCCCTCCCCATGGATGGCGACCGCTGCCGTGAGGTCCTCGTCGCCAGCGCCCGCGTCGGTCGCCGGGATGTCGGCCGTCGGGCTGCCGGTCGCCACCGGCGAGGTATGTCGTCGGATCAAGCCTTTGACCTGGAGCCGGGTGACGGTGTTGATGAAGCTTCGCCAGTCCAGAGCTGGGGAGACGGCGCGGCGCAGGTCGGCGGACCGCATGGGGCCGTGTTCCAGACGGGTGAGGACGGCCGACTGCCATTCGCCGTCCAGGCCACGGAGAATGTCTCGCACCCTGTGTGGATCGACCATGAACGCATCCCCGTCCGGAAGGCTGGCTGCGCACGCGGCAGCCTTGCGTCACCTCAACGGGGATCGGCCCGATGGACTCAAGACCAACCCAAACCCGCAGCTACGGGCGGAAAGAGATCTTAGCCTCGATCCGTGGATCGACTCGGCTGACTGACGGCGTGGTGAACGAGAAAAGTGCCCTTTGACCTGCGATGATCGGGTTTGTTTAGGACCTGAGCGGCGCAGTTCGGAAGGGCGCTTTCGGTGCAAGGATCGCATGCGCGGCGCGCGGACAGCGCGGTGTTCGATGAAGAGAATCTGGTGTCACACCCGGGCCTGGTTCCGGTGCTTGAGCTAGGCGAGGCGGCGGGGCTGTCGTGGTTGTTGGGCGAGCACGTCCGGTTCGCGGACGAACGGGTGCGCTCGGGACAGGAGCGGCGAACCCGGTGGGGAAGCTGACCTCGATCATTGCGGGGATGGCTACCGGCGCCGACAGCATCGATGACCTAGACGCGATCCGCTCGGGTGGGATGAAGCAGGTCTT
The DNA here is from genome assembly GCF_977945845.1 of Frankia sp. CcMO1. Lineage (NCBI taxonomy): Bacteria > Bacillati > Actinomycetota > Actinomycetes > Frankiales > Frankiaceae > Frankia > Frankia sp. CcMO1. The sequence continues at coordinate 1,107 of NZ_CDWTMG010000126.1, read as the reverse complement.
CGGCGGTGTCTACGCCGCCACGACGCTGGGGATCTTCATGCGGGAGTTCACCCACGGGCATGTCAGCCAACTGTCAGCGGTGCTGCGCAGGCACCTGGTCGGCCTGGCGGAGCGGACACCGGTGCTGGCCGGGATCGAGCAGCGGGCGTTCGTGGACATCGACTCGCTGCTGCGTCCGGTCTATGGTCACGCCAAGGAGGGTGCTTCGTTCGGGCACACGAAGATCGCCGGGAAGACGACCCTGCGGAAGGGCTAGTCGCCGCTGGCGACCACGATCTCCACGCCGGTCGCGGCGCCGGTGATGGCCCGGGGTGCGGCTACGGACGGGAAAGGCCAACTCGGCCAAAGGCGCCGCGTCCATGGTCAGCGACGCGGTGAAGACCGCGAAGGCCGCCGGTGCGTCGAACATCCTCGTGCGCGGTGACGCGGCGTTCGGCGACTCCCTGGTGGTGGCTGCGGCCCGCCGGGCCGGCGCCGGGTTCTCCCTGACGCTGACCAGGAACGCGCAGTTGGACGCCGCGATCAGCAGCATCGGTGACGACGCGTGGATTCCGGTGCGCTACCCGGGTGCGGTGGCCGACCCGGACACCGGGGACCTGATCTCCGACGCCCAGGTCGCAGAGGTCAGCGAATTCACGGCGTTCGCCAGCACGAAGAACCCGGTCACCGCCCGGCTGATCATGCGCCGGGTACTGGACGCGAACCAGCCCGAGGGACAGGACCCGTTGTTCCCCGGTCTGGCGCTACCACCCGTTCCTGACCGACAGCGAGGAACCCGTGGCTGCGGCGGACATCACCCACCGCCAGCACGCCATCTGCGAAACCGTCTGGTCGGACCTGATCGACGGGCCCTGGGCCCACCAGCCCTCCGGGCGCCGCCAACGCCGCCTGGTGCGTGCTCGCCGCGATCACCCACAATCTGCTGCGAGCGGCCCGCCGCCGTGACCGGCGGCGCTACGCGAAAGCCCGCGGGGCAACCCTGCGCACCTACCTGATCACCGTCCCGGCCCGGCTGGCCCGCCCACAACGCCGTCCCGTCCTACACCTGCCCGCTCACTGGCCCCGAGCAGTGCCCTGGCTGCGACTCTGGACCGCCGTCTTCACCAC
>NZ_CDWTMG010000125.1:0-13281 GCF_977945845.1 Frankia sp. CcMO1 | reverse complement strand
CCTGCTAACTATGACGCCCTCAGGACGTGCCGACACGGCGCAGCGCCACCGCCGCGACAGACAGCGTCACCACCCCGACGGCGGCGCAGATCCCGAGGTCGAGGACCACCTTCGCCCAGTCGACGCCGGGTTGGAAGGCGGCCGCGAGGGCGTCCACCGCGTAGCTGCTGGGCAACGCGTCCCGCGCCCAGCGGCCGACCTCGGGCAGCCGGCCGGAGGGGATCACACCGAAAAACAGCACGATGCTCATTCCGAGCTGGCCGGCGACGGTCGCGAGCTCCGACCGAGGAGCGAGCAGGCCGACCGCCGCCCCGAGCCCGGACAGGCAGATCCCGGCGAGGGCCACGACAGGCAGCAGCAGCCACAGGCCAGACAGCGGCAGCCCGTAGAGCAGCGCCCCCAGCACCGCGGTGACGACGGTGCCGGGCGCCGCGAAGGTCGCATATGAGGCCGCCGTGCCCAGCACCACCGCGACGCCGGGCACCGGCAACGTGAGGTAGTAGTCCAGGGCACCGGACGCCCGCAGCGCCCCGAACCGCTGGGCCAGCAGGTTCAACGCGACGAAGGCGACCACGAGCACCGTGGAACCCGCCACGACCTGCCCGGCGGCCGTGGTGTCGCCGACGTCGAGAATCCCGCGCAGCAGCACGAGGATCCCGACCGACTGGAACGACGCGACGAACAGCAGCGGGATCCGTCCCACCTTGGAGCGGGCGAGCTGCCCGCGGTAGACCGCACCGAACGCGGTGCGGAACGACGTCAACGGCGGCAGCTGCGGCGGGGCCAGCGGGGCGCTGCTCGGCGGGGCGGAGGCCGGCGCCGGCCGCGTGGCGGGAAGCGGGCGGCCATCCACGACCGATGGCGCCGGCACCCCGGATGCCCCGCCACCGGATGCCCCGAGCGCGTCCGGAACGACGGTCACCGGAAAATCACGATCATGCGCGCTCCAGGTCCCGCGACCCGCCGCCGAGGGTGAGGTACACGTCCTCCAGCGAGGGAGTGGCGAGACTGAAATCGTCCAGCGCGGCGAACGCCGGGCCGGCGGTCAACCGGCCGAGGGCGTCACGGGCCGCGGCCGGAGCCAACCGGATGGTCCACCGCCGTCCGTTGACCACGGCGAGCGCGGCCAACATCGCGACGGTGGGATCGTCCGCGGGCGGGTCGTGGCGCCACGCGAGGTCGAGCCGGACGTCACCGGACAACGATGCCTTGAGCTGGCCCGGAGTGTCGTAGGCGATCACCCGCCCGGCGTCCAGGACGGCGACCCGGTCGAGCACCGACTCCGCCTCGAGGACGTTGTGCGTGATCAGCACGACGGTGACACCGACGGTGTCCCGGCGACGTTGCAGCGCCGACCACACGGCCCGCCGGGCGACGGGGTCGAGGCCGGTGGTTGGCTCGTCGAGGACGAGCATCGGCCGGTCCCCCACCAGGGTGGTGGCGACACACGCCAGCCGGCGTTGCCCACCGGACAGCTTCGACAGCGGGCGATGCGCCACCGCCTCCAGACCAAGCTCGCCGAGCACGGCGTCACGGACCGCCCGCACGGCGGAGCGGGGGACGCCGCGCATGCGGGCGGTGGTCGCCACGGCCGTGGCGACCGGCAGCTCGGCCAGCGCGAGATCATCCTGACCCAGGTAGGCGGCGAGCCGGGCCGGCAGACCGCGGGCAGCCAGCACGTCGCGGCCAAAAAGGGTAATCGTGCCCGCGTCCGGCCGCAGCAGACCCATCAACTGGCGGACCAGCGTGGTCTTCCCGGCGCCGTTCGGCCCGAGCACCCCGAACACCTCGCCCTGCCGGACGTCGAGATCGATCCGATCATTGGCGAGAACGGCATGCTCACCCGTCCCGTGCCGCCGGGTGAGCCCGCGGACCGCGTAGCTCAACACATCGACCATTGTCGCAGTCGGATCCGGTCGATGGTCCCGGGCCGGCGACGGGCGCTGATCATACCGCGCTGCTCATCCACACCACGACGTCGAGCATCCGCAGCGGGGTGATCGGGGGACCCGCGACGGGTACCAGCGCCCCGAGCCGGCGGAACTCCTCGGCGTTCTCCCGCAGGTCGTACTGCATCGCGCGGATGAGCAGGCCCATGTACTGCCGCCAGGACCGCCCGTCCCGCGGCGACGGCGGGACGCAGTCCTCGTGCTGGTAGAAGATCCTCACCTTGGAGTCGAACAACGGGACCAGGGCGGGCCGCTTGCGGTGCAGCACCTTGGCGATGAGGGAGCCCTTGACGTCCCGGTCGGAGACGTCCGGGTCGTCGAGGGGGTCGTAGAGCGCGGCGACCAGATCGAGGGTGACCTCGTCGGCCTCGATGAGCTCGATGCCGGGAGGAAGCCTGTCCAACGCCCGCTGTAGCAACGGCATCAGTGCGGTGAGCGTGTGCATCCGATCCACGTCCACATGCACGCCGAGCAGGCACGGGGCCAGGAGATCCCCGGTGCATAGCAGATCCGGATCACTATTGGTGACCAGGCCGTCGTAGTACGGGTAGGCGTAGCGCAGACCTCGCTTGCGCGGCCCCAGGTACTCCTCGAGCAGGCTCTCCGCGTCGAAGACCTCCCGGGTGCCCTTCGCCAGCTTCAACCTGGGTCTCCTCATCATGATCCGTGAACTCCCCGGCCGGTCGCAACCCCAGGTGACGAAGCCGGTCTCCCCCCTCATCTTCTCCTGTCCCGGTCGACGATGGCGCAGGGGTCGGGTGCCACGCCAGAACGGTCACCGTCCGCCACCCGTGCCCGGCACACCGTCCGATCATGCGGACGGTCTCGACCGGGTCAGCGACGGTCCGGGGACAGTGGGATGAATCTCATACCCGGCGGCCCGCTTCCCGGTGGGGCCGGGTCCACCACCCGCACCCGAGGATCGGTTTCGAGCTGCGAGAGCCGGCCGGCCGGGGCGCGGACCACCGCGGCGAACAGACATCCACACCCGGCCCGCAGATCGCTCGCCGCTCGCCGCTCGCGGTCGGCGGCGGCAGTGTCGCCGACCTGCGTGTCGGCAGCGGCTCGGGCGTCCGCCTGGGCCGCCGCCGACCCGAAGGCGGCCCGGACGTCGGCCACCGGATCGCGCACGAGGGCCTGCTCCTGTTCACCCCCGATACCGGCGGTGAAGAACACCTGCACGGTCCGGAAGTCGCCGAACACCTCGAGCAGGTCGGCGGGGGTGCGGGGCGCGGTGAGACTGGCCACGGCGTAAAGATCGGCGCCGGGGGCGGCCGAGGTCAGCGACGCGAGGTTCTGCCGGCTGGCGCCGAGGTAGTCGGCGACCGGGTCGTTCGGCCCGGGGCCGATCGTCACCACGGGCAACACGGGCGCCGCCGGCTGGTCGGGCGCCGCCGGCTGGTTCGCGGACGTCGGCGCCTCCCCGGTCGCCGGGGAGGACCGTCCGGACGACGGAGCATGATCGACGCCCTGCAGAATCGCGGCCGTTGCGCTCACCACGATCAACGCGACGAGTCCGAGGACAAGCATCCGGACGCCCCATTCCACCACCCCGCCGGGCGTGACTCCGGCCACGTCGAGCAGGGCCGGCGGACCGTCATCGTCGTCGGAGCCGGCAGGCAAGGGACGGGCCCGGTCCCGGGTCCGGCGGACCCGACCGATCTCCCGCGCCGCCAGGCCCACCATCCGCGCCCGGACGATCGCGATCGCGCGAGAGGTCGCCGGCAGCGTGCGGGCGTCGACCCGATCGAGCAGCGCCCCCAGCTCGTGGACCGGTGGGCGCACGGTGGGCCACCCCCGGCCGGCGGGGGCCTGCGCCGGCACCGCTCCCCCAGGTGCCGCGGGAGCGGGCACCGGCGCCGAGGTCGCCTCCCCGAGCGTCACCGGCTCCGTCATGGCTGGTCCCGCAGTCGTTCCACCGCCTCGGCCAGGTCAGCCGGGTCCGGGCTGGTGAACTCGACCCGTCCGCCGTGACCGGGATGATCGAAGGACAGCTGCGCCGCGTGCAGCCACTGGCGGGTCAGGCCGAGCCGCTCGGCGAGCGTGGGGTCGGCCCCGTAGGCGAGGTCCCCGACGCACGGGTGCCGCAGGGCGGACATGTGCACCCGGATCTGGTGGGTGCGCCCGGTCTCCAACCGCACGGACAGCAGGGAGGCGGCCCGGAACGCCTCCTGGAGATCGTAGTGGGTGATACTCGGCTTGCCGTCCGCGACGACGGCGAACAGCCCCGGCCGGCGCGGATGCCGGTCGATCGGGGCGTCCACGGTGCCCCGCAGCGGATCGGGATGGCCCTGCACCACGGCCCGGTAGCGTTTGTCCACCGCACGGTCACGGAACGCCCGTTTCAGCAGGGTGTACGCACGCTCGCTCTTGGCGACCGCCATCACCCCGGTGGTACCGACGTCGAGACGGTGCACCACCCCCTGACGCTCGGCCGCGCCCGAGGTGGAGATGCGGTATCCCGCGGCCGCCAACGCCCCGATCACGGTCGGTCCGGTGAAGCCGGGCGCCGGATGGGCGGCGACCCCGACCGGCTTGTCCACGACGATGATGTCGTCGTCGTCGTAGAGGATGCCGAGACCCTCGACCGGCGTGGGTTCCACCGCCACCGGACGCGGCGCGGCGGGCAGCCGGACCTCCAACCAGGCACCGCCGCTGACCCGGTCGGACCGGCCCCGGACCTTCCCGTCAAGGCTCGCCTGGCCGTCGTCGACGAGCGCGGCGGCCACGGTCCGCGACAGCCCGAACATCCTCGCGATCGCCGCGTCGAGACGGACGCCGTCGAGCCCGTCCGGGACCGGTAGGGACCGCAGGTCACCGCCCGTGATGGTCACTGCCCCCGCCGACGGGCTGATGCTCGGCGTAGCGCGTGCCGTCCAGACCCACGCCACGCAGGGACAGGATGACCGCGAGCACGCCGCCGCAGACGATCGCGGAGTCGGCCACGTTGAAGATGGGCCAGTAGTGGAGGTGAACGAAGTCCACGACGTAACCGCGCAGGGGACCCGGCGCGCGGAAGATGCGGTCGGCGAGGTTGCCCAGCGCCCCGCCGAGTAGGGCGCCGAGCACGAGAGCCCACCCCACCGACCGCAGCCGGCGGGCGGTGAACACCACCACCGCGACCACGGCCAGGGCGACCAGGCTGAGCAGCACCGTCGCGCCGCCCGCGAGGCTGAAGGCCGCTCCGGAGTTGCGGGTGAGCTCCAGGTCGAGCAGGCCGGGGATGACCTCGACAGGCCCCCGGTCGGACAGGGTGGCCACCGCGACGTGCTTGGTGATGATGTCCGACAGCAGGACGATCGCCGCCGCGACCGTCAGCGTGGCCACCGCCCGGCGGGAACCGGCGGTCGGGCGAGCCTCGTCCCGCCCGCGCGGTACCGGCGCCGACCCCCCGGGCGGGGCCGAGGGCTTCGTGGGCATCGCCGACGCGACGGGCCCCGCGCCCGGGGCGACGCCCCCCGGCGCGGCCGCTGCGTGATCGGCGGGATCTTCGGACACACCGCTCCCGATGGTCGGCACCTCTCCTACCCGACCACTCTACGACCCCGGGTCCCGACGATGAACCGGCCGCGCGGCGAAGGGCCGAGCCGGGGACGGGACCACTCGTCCCGTTGAGCTACGCTCATGGGCAGCGGTACGGCGTGGACGGGGACGAGTAGCGGCGGGCGCAGCCCAAGCGAGCCGGGGTCGGTGGAAGCCCGGTGGCCAGCGCGTCGCGAAGATCACCCCCGAGCCGCCGGAAGAACGGGATCCGGTCGACCATCGGGTCCCCAGTAGATCCGGCCACCGCGAGGACAACGAGGGGCCATCCCTCGGCCCGATCCGGCCGAGCGGGTGTGCAAGGAGGGTGGTACCGCGGTACCCCCGGTCCGGGCAGGACAGGCGGCCGGCGCATCGGCCGGATGGTCACGCCCGGGGCCGGTGAGGCGTCGTCCCTCCGTTGGAGAGCCAGCCCGACGGAGATCACGACTATGGAGACCGAGTCCCCACGATGAGCACCCCCCTGCGGCATCCCACCTTCGCTCCGCTGCCCGCCCAGGTGGACCTGCCCGCCCTGGAGCGGGAGACGTTGGCCCGCTGGCGCGACACCAAGGTGTTCCACCGTTCGTTGGAGGCCACCGCGGACCGCCCGCTGTGGGTTTTCTACGAGGGCCCGCCCACCGCCAACGGCAGGCCGGGGGCGCATCACGTGGAGGCCAGGGTCTTCAAGGACCTGTTCCCCCGCTACCGGACGATGAAGGGCTACCACGTTCCCCGGCGGGCCGGCTGGGACTGCCACGGGCTGCCCGTCGAGCTCGCGGTCGAGAAGGAGCTCGGCTTCACCAGCAAAAACGACATCGAGGCGTTCGGCATCGCCGAGTTCAACGCCCGGTGCCGCGAGTCGGTGCTGCGCCATGTCGCGGACTTCTCCGCGATGACCGAGCGGATGGGCTACTGGGTCGACCTCGAGGGCGCCTACCGCACCATGGACACCAGCTACGTCGAGAGCGTCTGGTGGTCGCTCAAGCAGATCTTCGACCAGGGCCTGCTGGTCGAGGACTTCCGGGTCACCCCGTACTGCCCGCGCGACGAGACGCCGCTTAGCGACCACGAGGTGTCCCAGGGCTACTCGGACGTCGACGACCCCTCGGTCTACGTCCGTTTCCCGCTCGTCGCCGACGCCCTCGGCCTCGCCGGGCAGGGCGCGCAGCTGCTGGTCTGGACGACGACCCCGTGGACACTGGTGTCGAACACGGCGGTGGCCGTTCACCCGGAGGTGGAGTACGTCCTGGCCCGCGCGGGGGATGGGGAGTTGTTCGTCGTCGCCGAACCACTGGTCACCGCGGCCCTCGGCGAGGACGCCGAGATCGTCGAGCGGTTCCGCGGGGCGGAGCTGGCCGGTGCCCGCTACACCCGCCCGTTCGAACTGCTGGCGGCGGAGCGGTTCGCGGCCGGCACCGGCGTCCCGCACTCGGTCGTGCTCGCCGACTACGTGACGACCACGGACGGCACGGGCCTGGTCCACCAGGCGCCGGCGTTCGGCGCGGAGGACCTGGCGGTCTGCCGGGCGAGCGGGCTGCCGGTGGTGAACCCGATCGGGACGGGCGGCCGCTTCCTCGCCGACGTCCCCTTGGTCGGCGGGATGTTCTTCAAGGATGCCGACGCGCCGCTGACCGCCGACCTGCGCGCACGGGGCCGGCTGTGGCGGGCGTCGACGTATACGCACAGCTACCCGCACTGCTGGCGCTGCCACACACCGTTGATCTACTATCCGCTGCCGTCCTGGTACATCCGGACCACCGCCATCCGCGACGAGCTGCTGGCGCAGAACGAGCGGACGACCTGGCACCCCGAGCGAATCAGGACCGGTCGGTACGGCGAGTGGCTGCGCGGCAACGTCGACTGGGCGCTGTCCCGCAACCGATACTGGGGGACACCGTTGCCGGTCTGGCGCTGCGACGACGACCCCACCCATCTGGTGTGCGTCGGGTCACTCGCCGAGCTCTCCGAGCTCGCCGGGCGGAACCTGGCCGACCTCGACCCGCACCGCCCGTTCGTCGATGAGGTCACCGGGACCTGCCCGACCTGCGGCGGCGTCTCGCACCGGGTGCCCGAGGTGATCGACGTCTGGTACGACAGCGGCGCGATGCCGTTCGCCCAGTGGGGTGCCCCGCACCACAACCTCGAGGAGTTCACCCGGCAGTACCCGGCGCAGTACATCTGCGAGGCGATCGACCAGACCCGCGGCTGGTTCTACACGATGATGGCGGTCGGCACGCTGGTGTTCGGCCGCTCCTCCTATGAGACGGTGCTCTGCCTCGGCCTGCTCCTGGACGCCGACGGCCGCAAGATGAGCAAGCATCTCGGCAACGTGCTCGATCCCTTCGAGCTGTTCGAGCGGCACGGCGCGGACGCGGTCCGCTGGCTGATGCTCGCCGGCGGCTCGCCGTGGGCGGACCGCCGGATGAGTCACGAGGCGATCGAGGACATCGTCCGCAAGGTCCTGCTCACCTACTGGAACACCGCGTCGTTCTTCGCCCTCTATGCCGGGGCGGCCGGCTGGCGGCCGGGCGCGAGCCCAGGCGCGGGCGCGACACCGCCGGCCCGGCGGCACGTGCTGGACCGCTGGGCGCTGTCCGAGCTCGCGGCCACCGTCGCCGAGGTGGACGAGGCGCTGGAGAACTTCGACTCGCTGCGGGCCGGGCGGCGGATCGCCCGGTTCGTCGACGACCTGTCCAACTGGTACGTCCGCCGGTCCCGCCGCCGGTTCTGGGCCGGCGACGCCGATGCCCTGGACACCCTGCACACCTGCCTGGACGCACTGACCCGAGTGATGGCGCCGTTCACACCGTTCCTCACCGACTGGCTGTGGTCACAGCTGTTCGCCGACGCCTCCCCGCAGACCCCCGACTCGGTGCACCTTGCCGCCTGGCCCGAGCTCCCCGGGGGGCTGCACACGCCGGAGCTCTCGGAGCAGATGGATCTCGTCCGGCGGATCGTGGAACTCGGCCGTGCCGCCCGGGCCGCCAGCGGGATGCGCACCCGCCAGCCGTTGCCGCGGGCGGTCATCGGCGCGAGTGCCTTCGACGAGCTCTCCCCCGAGCTGATCGCGCAGATCACCGAGGAGCTCAACGTGACCACGGTGGAGCCGGCGACCTCGGAGGTCGTCGACATCTCGGTGAAGCCGAACTTCCGGGCCCTGGGGCGGCGCTTCGGCAGGAACACCAAGGCGGTCGCCGCGGCCATCGCGGCCGCCGGTCCTCCCGTCAACGGACGGCTCACCGTCACCGTCGACGGGGAGGAGGCCGAGCTGTCCGGGGACGAGCTGATCATCACAGAGACGCCGCGGCAGGGCTGGGCGGTCACCGCCGAGTCCGGGCTCTCCGTCGCCCTCGACCTGGAGATCTCCCCGGAGCTCGCCCGCGCCGGGCTCGCCCGCGACGTCGTCCGGGTGCTCCAGGACGCGCGCAAGGCGGCAGGGCTGGAGATCACCGACCGGGTGGACGTCTCCTGGGCGGCGACGCGCGAGGAGACCGCACTCGCGCTGCGTACCCACGGTCAGACGGTGGCCGAGGAGGTGCTGGCGGTCTCCTTCACCGAGGTGGCCCGCACGGAGCTGCCTGCGGCGCAGCCGCGGGAGGCGGAAGCCCGCTCGGCGGCCGAGGAGCTGGGCCTGGCGTTCACGCTCACCCGGCACGAGACGACCGGCGGCTGAGACCGAGGCCCGAGGTCAGCGAGAGGCCCGGCGTACTGCTCCCGCCGGGAGCAGCGCCGCGGCGACCAGCGTCAAGATCAGGGACGCATAGACGAAACCGCTGCCGGCAAGGATGCCGACCACCGCAAGAACCGTACACAAAGCAAGAACTGCTCCACAAAGCGTCAGCATCTCTCGATCACCCCATCACGAGACCGCCCGTCGGCTCCGGCCCCGTCCGCGCCGGTGCCGAGGGCCACGCCAGACTCGCCGAGGGCCGCGCAGCGGATGATCAGAACTCCTGCATTCCCGGGGCGTCCCGCCGGGTGGCGTCCATGTCCGGCCGGCCGTGACCGTTGTCGCGGGCCATGGCGGCGCCGGCGGGCAGGGGCGGACCGGGCGAGAAGGTCGGCTGGTGGGCGGGGTTCTGCGGGGCGCCACTGGGCCCCATGCCCACCGCGGGCGGCGTGGGTCCACCACCCGGGTTGAGGCCCGGTCGCGGTGGCCCGCCGGCACCGACGGCCGGCTGAGTCGGCATGCCGTCCAGGTCCCGCAGCTGCATCTCCAGGTAGGCCCGCAGCCGAGTACGGTACTCCCGCTCGAACGCCCGAAGCTGCTCGACCTGGCCCTCGAGGCGACGCTTGTCGTCCTCCAAGCCGCCGAGCTGCTCGGCCACGTGCGCCCGGGCCTCACCAATGATGCGGTCCGCGTCCGCCCTCGCCTCGCGGCGGGCGCGTTCAGACTCCGCGCGCGCCTCGCGCAGCGCCTCGTCCGCCGTGCGCTGGGCCAGCACGAGGGTACGGGCGACCCGCTGCTCGATGTCGGCCTCCACCTGCGGGTTACCGCCGGCCCGGGCGGGCGGTCCGGAGGTACCCACCGCTGAGATCACCGTTGTGGGGGCGCCGCCCTGCTGCGGCCCCTGCGGCCCGGTGGGCTGCGGCTGCTGGCCCCGTTCCCGGGCGGCCTGGGCGGCCTGGGCCTGCGCCTGGGCGATCTGGCGACGCGCCTCGTCGAGCTGGCGGCGCAGGCCCTGGTTCTCCTCGAGGATCTGCGCGGGCACGCCCGGACCACCACCGCCGGAACGCCGGGCCTCGTCGAGCTGCCGGCGCAGGTCGCTGTTCTCGTCCAGCAGCCGCGTCAGCTCCGCCTCGACCTCGTCGAGGAAGGTGTCGACCTCATCCTCGTTGTAGCCCGTGCGAAACCTCGTCGGGCTGAAGACCTTGTTCTGAACGTCCTGTGGTGTCAGAGCCACGTCGCCTCCTCGTGCGGCATCGCCGCTCCCCGAAGAGAGGGCGGTCTGCGGGCAGTCTGCCGCGCCCGCGCTCGCGGTGTGCACAACAACCCCGTCACAGCCTCTGCGCATAGCTTCGAAGCACAATGATCACCAGGAAGAGCAGCAGGAACCCGAGGTCAAGCGCAACGCTACCCACTCGCAACGGCGGAAGAAATCGCCGGATGAATCGTAACGGAGGGTCAGTTGCCATGTACACAATCTCGAAGACCAGTACCAGGGGGCCGGTCGGGCGGAACGATCGGCTGAGGGCAAGAACCAGATCGATGATCCATCGCGCTATCAGGAGCAACAGATAGACCGTCAGCACCCAAAAGATCAAGCTACCTACTGTGCTGATGGCGCTCTCTCCTGAGGAACGGGGGGAACGTGATCACATTCCCTGGCTATGACTGGTTGTAGAACCCACCCTCACGGATGCGTCGCTTGTCCGTCTCGGTGACCTCGACATTGTGCGGCGAGAGCAGGAAGACCTTGTTGGTCACCTTCTCGAGGTCGCCCCGCAGGCCGAAGATCAGACCCGCGGCGAAGTCGACCAGCCGCTTGGCGTCGGCATCGTCCATGTCAGTGAGGTTCATGATAACGGGTGTCCCGTCCCTGAACTCCTCGCCGATCTGGCGCGCCTCATTGTAGCTGCGTGGCTGAAGCGTGGTGATCCGGTAGGGGTGCGGCTCCTCCACCGCGGCCACCCTGCGCATCGGCACGGGACCGGCGGGACGCAACGGTTCGACCGGTGGACGTCGCGGCATGGCGACCGGCTCCTCACGTGCGTCTATCCGATGGACCGTACGGTCCATCGGAACCGGTTCGTGCATAGCACGCCGATCGTCACGACCGACCGCACGACCGTCGTCATAGTCGTCGTCGAGATAGTCCTCATCCTCCTCGGCCAGACCGAGGTAGACCATCGCCCTGCGCCCGAGCCCCATGGGCGCGACTCTAAGGGACACCAGGCCGTTCACCGAACAAAGCGGTGCCGATCCGAAGGTGTGTCGCGCCTTCGACCACCGCGTCCTCAAGATCTCCCGACATGCCGGCACTGATGACGGTGGCCTGGGGATGCCCCACCTTCAGGCGTTCCGCCACCTCACGCAGTCGCGCGAATGCAGGTCGTGGCTTCCCTCCCCGGGGGGCGACAGCCATCACGCCTCGCAGAGCCAGTCCCGGCGCCTCCTCGACAAGATCGGCCAGGGCGGAAAGGCCGGCCGGATCGACCCCTCCGCGCCTCGAGCCGGCGATCGACGCACCAATCTTCCCATCGGAAGCACCAGGGAAGTCCAACGAGACCTGGAGACAGACCGACAGCGGGCGGCCGCGTTCCATCGCCAGCCGGGAGAGCACCGGCACCAGGCTCACCCGATCCACCGACTGCACCCAATCCGCCCAACGAAGAACGGATCTGGCCTTATTGCGCTGCAGTTGTCCGACGAAATGCCAGATCGGATCGTCGGAACCGGAGGACGGGCCGTCACCGGTCCCCTTGGTCGGGACGTTCCGTTCCCCGCCGATCAGCCGGGTGACGAAACCCACCTTCGGCCCGGCCTCCTGCTCCCGGTTCTCGGCGAAGTGCCGCACCCCGAGCATGTGCATCATCACAACATCCTGGGGTGGGTAGGTTTTACTGACCGCAATGAGGGTGAGGTGGTCCGGATCACGGCCCGCGGCCCGGGCCGCCCCTGCGATCCGAGCCCGAACCTCGGCCAGCCGCTGCGTCAACCGGTCCAGGCGCGCCGGATCGAGCTCGATCGGGCCGGGCCGGTGGATCATGGCGTCGGCCCGAGCCAGGCCAGACCGGCGAAGCGTCCCGTCCGACCCTCCCGGCGGTAGGAGTAGAGCTCCGGATCCTCGGCGGTACATCGAGCAGAAATTGTTATATCAGTCACACCGGTGACGGCGAGTTGACAACGGATACCGGCACGCAGATCGATCGCCGCGGTACCGACGCGGGTGGTGGCCGCACTCCCCGGCACCTGGGTCTCCACCTCGCAACGAAGATCCTCCGACACCTCGTAACAGCCGGCACAGATACATGGACCGATGGTGACACGGAGCTCGTCCGGGGCGGCGCCGAGCCGCTCGAGGGCCCCGAGAGTGGCATGTATCACGCCATTGGCCATCCCAACCCGGCCGGCGTGCGCCACTCCCACCACCGCGGGGGCCTCGAACAGCACCGGTGCGCAGTCGGCGACCATCACGGCGAGCGCGAGGCCGGGGACATCGGTCACCAGCGCGTCCGCCTGCGGAGGCGGCCCGTGCCGGCGCAACACGGCGACCTGCCTCCCATGCACCTGCCGCATGTACTGGACCGGCATCCGCAGCCGGTCGACGAGCCGGCGTCGGTTGACGGCGACGGCCTCGTCGGCATCCCCGACGTGGTCGCCCAGATTGAGTCCCTCGAACGGCGGGTCGCTGACCCCACCCGAGCGCGAGGTGACGAGAACCGGCATGCCGGAAGTCTGCCTGGCACCGGCTACTTGAGGAAGTCCGGCACGTCCAGCTCGTCGTCGTCGGCCACAGGCCGCACCGGCCGGCGAGGCGGGTAGGTCGGCCGGGGAGCAGTGCGCGGGGGCTCCGGGCGGTGCTGACCATGGGTCTGATCAACCGGCGGCTCCACCGGTTCACGGTTCGGCGGGGCGAGGCGGGACTCGATCGTCGGGATCACGGTCGATTCGGCCGTGGCGGCCGCGGCGGGTTCGTTCGAGGCCGGCACCCCCGGCCGCGGTTCCGGGTGGTAATGACCGACGTTCGACGGCGCGATCGGCGGCGGGGGTGCCTGCAGGTAGCTCGGCGCGGGCGGCGGGACCGGCGCGACGGGCGGGGGCGGCGGGGGCGCGGCGGGCGGCGTCCGAGACGGGACGGTGGAGATC
>NZ_CDWTMG010000124.1:0-13360 GCF_977945845.1 Frankia sp. CcMO1 | reverse complement strand
ACTAGCGCGGTCTCGAAGTCCTGAGCCATTCGGCGTAGGTCCTCCTGCGGTTGGTTCATCCACACGTTCGGATCTTCTACGCCGTCCAGCACCAGCGCCCGGATCCGGGTCGGGAACATGCTGGCGTAGGTGGTGCCCAGCACGGTGCCGTAGGATCCCCCGTAAGAGGTGAGCTTGTCCTCGCCGAGCGCGGCTCGCAGCAGATCGAGATCCCGGGCCGCGGCCTCGGTCGACAGGTACGGCAGTTCAGCGCCGCTGAACCGTACGCAGCCCTGCGCCCACTGACGCCTGTCGTCAACCAGCTCCTTGTACACGTCGTCATCCTCACTCCCAGCGCGGGAGTGGATCGCGAACGGGGAGGCGGCGGCTAGCGGATCATTATCCTGCCCGCTGCTGCAACGGACCGGCGCGCTCCCACCGACACCCCGCTGGTCGAACCCGACGATGTCGAAACGGTCGCGCAACGACGCGCCGAAGAAGCCCAGCCAGTCGCGGATGAACCCGACTCCCGACTGGCCCGGCCCACCGGCCAGCATTACCAGCGAGCCGATCCGCCGGTGTGGCTGGCGGGCCGGAGCACGGATCAACGCCAGGTTGACCGTGCCTGCGGCAGGCCTGGCGTGGTCCAACGGAACGGGCAGAGCCGCGCACTCCAACCCATTCTCACACGATTTCCAGGTTAGCTTTGTCCGGGTGGCCGCAGCGGCGGACGCGGACAAACCCGACCCTGATATTCCGGTCAGCAGCGGCAGGCTCACCGCAAGCACGGCAGCAAGGAATGGGCGTGGGATACGGGCTGATCGGGACTGGCGCATCTGGCCTCCACTCTCCGGTTCGGTCGAGTGCGTGGCGCTTGCGTCCACCTGCCAGCATGAGCATGAATATAGGCCTCGTTACTCTCCTCGGCAGTGCTGGACTGCTCCGACTGCCCAGCCACATACAGGCGGAACGCGTATCGCATCATCACCAGGGCGAACCTTCCGGCCACGCGGAACTGGACGGTGCTCTGCCCGGCCACCACCATAGTCCGCGCCGTGATTTCCCGAGACGTCCATCCAGGAACTCGCCCTCACCCGGCCGGGTGGCGTCAGCGAGCTTTGCCGCAGGACATGTCGCGCAGCCCGTATCCGAGGTAGGTGAGCGAGCGTCTGCCGAACCCTCCCGGCTCCCCTTTCCGTCTTCTTGCCGTGACGGCAGCAGCCACGACCCGCCCGCAGGCGCCAAGACGGGTGTTGGCTGCGGTGGAGCCGCCGGGCCGGACCAGCTCACGGGCTGAGATCCAACAGACGCACCGGCTGGCCCGCCCACCGATCCGGCACCGCCGTCGCGATCATCGCACCCTCGGGACGCTCCGAGGTGGGCTCGGCCGCGTACAGGACGTGCGCCGGCGCCCAGCAGGTACCGCGGGCCACCGCGAGCGCGGCCGCCAGGTCCAACTCCACGATGGTCACCGCAGGCAGCGCGGCGATGTGCTCGGCGGTTCCCGGCCGGGCCCGGTCCGCCTCCACCAGCGCACACGCCGGGGCATACAGAAAATGACCCGGCACGGTGTGAGCGCGCTGGATCAACCGGGACGCCAGCACGTTGCCGTAGCCGGCCGAGACCATCGCCGTCTCGTCCAGCACCACATGCAGCGCGTCGCTCACCGCCCCAACGCCCGCGCCAGCCGACGGTTCAGCTCGGCATCGACCTGCGCGGCTTCCTCCTCCGTCGGGTCGTAGCCGCTCCACTCCCGCAGCACCGCCCGAGCCCGCTCGGCGCGCTCCGCACGTTCCGCCGGCGTCAGCAGCGTGCTCGCCAACCGCGACAGATACGCCCGCAACGACAACCCCTCCGCCGCCGCCACCTCCGCCAACCGATCCCGCGCCTCCGCCGGAATCCGCACATTCGCATCCGCCATGGACAGCCTCCTTTCACCCACCCAGCAGGATACGGGTACGTTCGCGTACCCGTATCGGATCCCGGCTACCTGGTAGCGGCGGCCAGCCAGATCAGGGTCGCAGAACTGCCGTAAGTAGTCGGAAGTTGGGTGTGGGCATGCTGCCGGGCGGCGTCACCGTGGGTGGCGTAGAGCGCGCCGATCCGCTCGCGCCACTGGCGGGCCCAGATCCCGAGCTGGGCGGGGTTGCCGTCCCCGGCCCGCAGGAAGTAGCGGCGGACGTGGACCCAGCGGAACAGGTTGACGATCCCGTCCGCCTTGCGGCCGGCGGAGGCGTAGACGGTGTAGAAGTCCGAGGAGATCACCAGCCGGCGCGGGCCGCCGGCGCCGTCGAGCTGGCCGGTGGTCTCGCTGATCCCGACATGGCCGGCGAGCACCGCCGCCGACCGGGTCGGGTCCATCACGAAGCACACCGAGTCCGGGCCGAGGAAGACCCACAGCCACCAGCGCGCCGAGGTGTCCTGGCCGTCGGGGGTGAACACCCGCCAGGTCATCTCGTCTCGTCGGCGTGCAGGTGCCACGACCCGCGCGACCGTTCGACGATCTTCTCGGCGAGCGGGGTGAGCAGGCCGCCGACCTGGGCGCACACCCCCGTCAGCGTCGCCGGCGAGATCCGGGCGCCCTGGCGGGCCAGGCCGGTGACCAGCGAGTTCTGCGACCGGCCCGCGACATAGCGCTCCACGAGCAGCATCGCGAGGAACCGGTTCGTGAACAGCTCTTTGCCGATCGCCTTCGACGGGCCGGGCGCGGTCACCGTCACCGGCCTGCCGCAGCCCCCGTAGCCGTCACGCACCGCAGCAAACCATCCCGACAAGCCGGAGATCACCCAACACGGCCAGCGAACCACACACAGCCAACACTGATGAGGCCCCGGCACCGATCAACCACAAGACTTCCGACTACTTACGAACTGCCAGCCCGGCCAGCATTTTCGCTTGCGGATATGCAAGCGAGACGCTTGCTGCGCTGGTTTAGGACGCTCCCTCCCGCGACGAAGGAACGATTCATGCGGGAGCAGTACGTGTTCTGGGGTATGTACCGCCACTGCATTCCGATCGAGAACGCCGTCAAGCTGTGGGAGTTCATCGAGACCGGGCAGCTCGACCTTCGCACTGGCGTGCTGGACGTAAGCCGATCAGGCTACGGCTTCGCGGTCACGCGTGCCCTGCCGGGGGCCGGAGCCGGATCGACCATTTCGACCACATCGTCGATGCGACCGGAACCGGATTTGACGTCGCCAAGGCGCATTCGCCCCTGCTTCGGGACCTGCTCCGATCGGGCAGCGCGGCGGCACACCCGCCGGGCTGTTGGATCGAACTCCCGGCCGCGCCAGGGCGGTGGAACCCACCGTCAGGTAGCGGAGAAGCCTCCGTCCACGAACAGCGTCTGGCCGGTAAGGTAGACGGCGGCGGGGCCGGCCAAGAACACAGCGGCGCCCACCAGGTCCGACAACTCGCCGTTTCGCCCCAGCATTGTTCGATTGGCCATTGCCGTCGCCCGCTCCGGATCGTTGAAGACGGTCTTGGTAAGCGGTGTCCGGACGAATCCCGGAGCGATCGCGTTGCAGCACACACCGCGTTTCGACCAAGCCTCGGCCTGAGACCTAGTCAGTGCCGCGACACCGGCTTTGGACACCCCGTACGCGCCGCTGTTGCCGAACGCGCGGATCGACTGCTGCGACGCCAGATTAATGATCCTTCCCCAGCCGCGCTCCGCCATTCCTGGGCCGTACCGACGGCCCAGGAGGAAGGGAGCGTCGAGATTCACCGCCATCGTCAGGTCCCACTCCTCGTCGGTCAGACCGCCGAAGGGCGGTCTGATGTTTACGCCTGCCGAGGTGACGAGGATGTCGGGCTCCCCGAACGGTTCGGCCGCCTGATCGGCCGCCTTGCTCAGCTCGGCGCGATCGGCCAGATCGCACCGGATGCCTGCGGCGGCGCCGCCAGCATCGCTGAGTTCCTCCACTACGGACTCCAGGGCGTCGGCACGGCGGCCGAGCGCGACCACCCGCGCGCCGGCACGGCCAAGCGCGAGGGCAATGCCGCGGCCGATACCGGAGGTCGCTCCGGTCACCACCGCGGTGCGCTCCCGCAGCGAGAAGAGCTCGACCAGGAAATCCGCCACCAGTGCTCCCTTCACGCAGCTCCGCGCTCGAGCGCAGAGGCCGTGCCGCGACGCAGATAAGCTATCGGAGCCGACCGGGACGACACGCGGCGCGCGCACGTACCGACCCGCACGGACGCCTGGGCCACAGCGCTCCGGTCCAGGCGCGGGCGGGCATTTTCAGCACGGATAGTCCGGTTCCTCCCAGTGCCAGCCGCAGGGGTTCACCAGGAAGAGTTTGTCCTCGACTTCACTGTCCTCAGCCGTGACGGCCATCGAGAAGTGATTGTCCACTCCTTCCTGTAGTCCCCCGGGCCACCCGGCCGCCAAGGCGGACCACAGCAACCGCAGAACCTCGGCCGGGGACCCCGCCGTAGGTAGTCCCAGTGCCGCCGCGAGTTCGACCAGCCCGTTGGTCGCCAGCGTGGGGTTCTCCGCGTTGAGCCACCACACGATCTGGTATCCGGCGGCGCGTCTGTGAGCGTACTCGACTGCGAGCTGGGTCTTGCCCACACCTCCCATTCCTCGCAGCGGCACAACAGCGATTGCCTCCGCGTCGGGTTGACGCAGGCGGCCGTCCAACGCCCGGAGAAGGTCGTCGCGGCCGGTGAAGAACGGGTTTCGGGCCGGGACGTTCCAGATCCGCGGCAGCCGCCGGGGGAACTCCGCTCGGCCCGGAAAGGTGACCGGTGAACCGGACCCACGTAAGCCCGCCGACACTCCGTCGAGAAGCCGGCGGCGAGCGTCGTCCTCTTCCAACCCGAGCAGCTCGATCCGGGTCGGCGGCGCGTACAGCTCAGGGATCGAGCAGTCAGCCACAACCACCGGAACGACGCGGCCCGGATGGTCGCTCGCGAACGCCGCGGTGTGCTCGGCTTGGGAAAGGCGCTGGGCGAAGTAGGCGTCGGTGTAGACGGCCACTACCCGCTCAGCCAGCGGTGACGAGAAAAGCATGCCGGTCGGGTCCAGTACGGCCCGGCGCCGCCACTGGCGGGACGGATATGGCTGCCGACCCAACCTATCCCGCGGCCTGGCTCATGGTACCTCGATGCCCTCGCTGCGGAGGAGCTCGGCGGCCTCGTCGGAGCTGCCCGCCTGCCGACGCCCGGCGGTGGGCCGAGGCCGAACTCCTCACGACGACCTCGGACCACTGCGGGTCGTCCGTGCGGGTGGCTCCCGACCCTGCCTGGCGACACGCCGGTCGTCGGCCGACTTTCCGGCGACTTTCCGGGGCCCTGACCTGGCGGTGCACCCCGGAAGTCGACACAGCAACAACGGATATCCTCGACGTAGCCCGTTCAGACTAGTTTGATCTGACTATCCAGATGGTCGCCAGACCTACCGGCAATCATGATCATCTGGATCCTCGCGCCGAGGGTGGGCGACGCGCGGGGCGCTCTGGCCGGGGGTCGGCGTGTAGGGCACCCGGGGCTGGACGGCGTAGGTCAGCGCCGCTGTGAGCGCCGGAAGCCAGCCGAGGTAGTACGCGCTCACGGCCACCAGCGCCATGGCCGGGAGCGGGGCCAGCAACATGCTCGTACGGGTTGGGGGCATGACGTACGTCCTTTGTTATCGGGTGTATGGCTAGTTAATTTTGGGGATGTTTTATCGTCTGCCTGATCCCCCGACAAGTGCCGTAACTTCGCATGTCAATAGAGACATTCGGGAGTACACAGCAATGTGCGTCGCAACCCCGCACCACCACCGGCGACGGTCTTTCTCCAGATGGTGTCGCAACCGTCCACCGGTACTGTCGCTACCCGGTGGAGGTAGCGACAGTATCGGTGGATCGCCTGCCCACCAGGGAAAATAGGGCCGCGGTGACCGGGAACCCGAAGGATCAGGGCGGTCGCTGGCCTGCCATCGACAACGGAGTCTCCCGCGACCACCGGTGTCTTCTGCTGTTCTTCCACCTCCTGCACGCCCTCTACCAGGTGCCGTGGAAGTCCTGCTGTTCGCTGCCGGTGGGCGACCCCGGTCACGACGCCGAGAAAAAGAAGATCGAGCGGCGGTTCACAGGGAAAACGAAACTCGACTGGGACCAGATCGTCTGCTATCTGAACAAGCTTCCGGAGCCCGACCGGGAATCCGCGACGCTTACGGCTTTCTGCCTGTTCAAGCGGTGGTGCGAAGGGTCACGGGCCGGGCGGACCACGCTGGCGAAGGAGGAGGCAAGCCGCGCGTTGGAGGCCGCCGAGGCCGCGACCGCGGACCGGGACTGGCCCGCGGTCGCCTGGCTGTTGGCGATCCCCGTCGCCGGCATGCCGGTGACCACCACCTCGCCGATCGCGATGGTGCCGGCAGCCGCGGCCGACCCGCTGGTTGCGACAGCCGAGGTTTCGGTGGCCCCCACACGGGCCACACGAGCGGCCCACGTTCCCCGAGCGGACCTGGAGGAGGTGGAACGCCAGCTCGCCGCCGCCCTGGAGCGGGCCCGACAGGACGGCGAGCGGGCCGAGGCTGCGGACCAGCGGCTGGAGGAAGCCGACCGGGTACGCGGCGACCTACGCGCCCGCCTGATCGAGCTCGGCGCCCGGTGTCAGCAGGCCGAAGAGGACCGCGACGCCGCGCTGGCCACCGCCGCCGCCGCGCTCGCCAGCGCCGACGCAGCCGACGCCGACGCGACCGAGGCTCGCGCTCTCGCCGCGGCGGCCAGCGTCGCCCAAGCCGAGGAGCGTGAACGGGAGGCCGAGGCTCGCTGGGTCGAGACGGCAACGCTCCTCACGGTTACCGAGGATCGGGCGGTCGAAGCCGAGCGGCTGGTCGAGCATCTGCGCCGGCGGGAAGCCCACCTCACCGCCCGCGTCGCCCTCCTCGAGGAACAGGCCGCCGCTCCCCCCTCAACCCCCGGCCCGTCCCCGGCACCGGCCACGCCCTCCCCTGACGCGGAGACACCCGTCAGTGGGGCATCAGCCTGGCGTCGGCGGCCGTGGTTGTCCCGGCGGCCGGAGACCGTCATCCGCCGGGGCACCGATGAGGACTACCGCGCGCACGTCCACGAACAGGCAAGCCTGACCGCGCGGCTGGAAGAGACCGACCGGCTGCGCCGCGATCTGGTCGACACCGTCGCCCACGAGTTCCGTGCCCCGCTTGCGGGTATCCGCGCTGTCCTGACCGATGCCCGCAGCGGAGAGGCGGAGGGCGGCACGCTGGCCGGCCGGCTCGACACAGCGATCGACAGCACCCGCCAGCTCGAGCGCCTCCTTGAGAGCATGGTCACCGCGACGACCGCCGCGCACACCGACATCAACGCCAGCGATCTCACCGCGGCTCTCGCCGATGTCCAGACCGTGCTGCACACCACCCACACCGGCTGCCTGGTCGTCGTGGACGCCCCCGCATACCTACCTGTCCGGATGGACGGTGCCACTCTGCGCCGGCTTCTGGGTGACCTCGTCGACACCGTCCTGCGTTCCACACCAGCCGGGGCCCCGGTTCATATCGGCACCGACCTGATCATTCTCCGGATCCGTACACCCACCCGCGTCCTTCCCGACGACACCGAGGCCAGCGCGCTGGCAGCCCCCTCCGCAGCGGGAATCCGCTACGTCATCGAGCAGGTCGTCTCCGCCCACGGCGGCCGGCTGCGTACCGACACCCTCTACAACGATGGCGTCTTCGACATCCTCGAGATCGAGCTTCCCGCCGCCGGCATCCCTGCGGTCCCACCGCTCGGCGCGACCGCAGCCCTTCACCGTCCTCGCGATCCGGCCGCGGCCCCCGCGACCGCGACGCCAGCCCGAACGTGAGAGCACGGATCGTTGTCGGGTATTTTTGGCGCCGTGCTGATCGGCTACGCGCGGGTTTCGACCGCGGACCAGAACCCCGATCACCAGGTCGACGCGCTGCTGCGTGCCGGCGACACCCTCAAGGTCACCCGCCTGGACCGGCTCGGCCGCTCCCCGCTGCACCTGGTCACCCTCGGCGCCGAGCTCACCTGGCTTCATGCTCACATCTTCTAGCCGTTTCTAGCCGTTTCTAGCCGTTCTCGTGGTGCTCTCCGTCGGCGAGTTCCTGGCGGAGGACGTCGCGGTGGTGCGGTGGGAGGTGGCGGGCGAAGCAGCGCAACACGGCGCCGGGATCGTCGCCGCGGCCCAGGAAGTTCATCATCTGTTCCGCCGCGTGGTCCTCGGCGCGCTGCAGCGGACGGTAGGCGAATCCCCGGCCGTGCGGCGCGCGTTCGGCGAGTCCCTTGGCCACCAGCCGCAGCAGGGTGGTGGCGACCGTGCTCTGCGCGAGCCCCCGACCCAGCCGGCGCTGAACCTGGAAGGGCATCAGCGGTTCGGCTGCGGCCCAGAGCAGGGCCAGGACCTCGCGTTCCAACTCGCCGGCCGCACGCCTCTGCGGGACCGGCCTGACTGGTGCAGACATGGCGACTACGGACATGGTGACTCCGCGGGTTACTGATCAGTCCCGAGACGTCGAGGTGGCCGTACCGTGGCCGTACCGATTCGGGCGGCCGGGCACACCGGCCCGTTTGTTTCGTGGGGAGCCGGACGATCTGCCACGTCACCGGACGCACGTGGACATGGAATGGGGATGCCGAGGATGGCCACCGGGTGCCACGCGGGTGCCAGGCGCGGGCGGCGGATCGAGGGACGACACGATCCGGCCCGCGACGCGGGCAAGGGGGTTGGTGGATCTGTGGGATACCGGGGCCGGCCGTCGGACCGCTCAGAGCATCCCATGGACCGGCGGGCCCCGACGGATGACGATGTAATGCAGCAGGACCGGCCGACGGGTCCGTCGCCGCGCCGGCAGGCGTGTGACCGGGTCGGGAACGAGGAGTAGGACGCGGCCGTCACGGCGCCGCAGGCGCCCGGCGGCGCGTCGTACGGCGGCCGCGGCGCCCTGCGCGGCCCGCCAGAGCAGGTTTTCGCCGAGGGAGAGCCAGCAGGCGAGCCCGAATGCGGCGAGCAGATGCGCCACGAGCATGCCCGGCCCCCGGGCAACAGGTCCAGCCCCACGCCGGCGTGGGGCTGGAGGCCGGCCACCTGGCCGGTGCCCCCCGCGAGGGTGGGCGCGAGGCCGGGGGAATGCGCGAGGCCGGAAGGGTGGGATCCGGGGGGGACGGTGACGGTGAACGCCACGTGCAGACCGGCCTGGACGGCCAGCACCAGTCCGGTGAGACGCCTGCGTGACATCCGTCGGGCGGACACCCCCCAGCAGACCCGGGCGGCGAGTACCAGCCCGATGACCGCCATCAACAGTGACGGGGTCATCGCGCAGGCGGCCGTGTGGGCGGTGACGGCCAGGCCGACGGCCACGGCGGCCACCAGGACGGACCGGACACCTCGCCCGACCGTCGTCGCGGCCCAGATCACAGACCCGCGCCTCACATTTCGCATCTTAGAAGATCCATCTGTGGGGTAGAGCGTTGCGTCGGCCTTGGCGGGGGTCAACGGCTCCGCGGGACGAACAGGTGCGCCGCGCCCGCGTCCGTTGAACGTCTTGGCAACGGCGATTGCCAGGATTTCAGCGCAAGGGCGGGTGCTTCGATGGCATACCAGCTTGCGAGGGCGGCGAGGGAGGTGACGGCGAGGGAAGCCGCGATGTGCACGACGACGGCACCCGTACCGATACCCGCATCGGCCCCGGCTTCGAGCAGGAGCAGTTGCAGCGGCCAGGCGTAGACGTAGATGCCGTAGGACAGATCGCGACGCGCCCCCACCCGCGACAGCCCCCGTCCGGTTCCGGCGTACAGCAGCAGGTAGGCCAGCGGGGCCAGGGCGAGGGGCCGGTAGGCGTGGGGGATGAGCAGGCCCGCGGCGAGCAGGGCCGCGGCGGCGATGAGTAGGGCCCGGCTGCGCGGGATGCGGTCGGCGTAGAGGAACATCGCCGCCCCGATGAGGAAGACGGCCGTGTACTTCAGGATGTGGGAGTCGGTGAGCCGGTTGGCGCCGAGGACCACCCCGCCGACGGCGAGGGTGAGGACGAGCCCGCGGCGGCGGCGCAGAATCCCCACCGCGCCGAAAACGCCGACCATCAGGTAGCACAGCGATTCGAAGAACAGGGTGTGCAGGGGGCCGTCCACGGCCTGCCCGGCGCGTAGGTCGCCGATATTGAACTGGTTCATCTTCAGCGCCGCGTTGACGAGCAGGTAGCGGACCGCCGAGTCATGGCCGGTCCAGGGGTAGCCGGCGGTGGTGCCCCGGTCCAGGCGCCACAGCAGTGGACCGATCGCGACGGCGGTCAGCGCGAGACAGACCCAGAAGGCAGGCACGACCCGCAGGAACCGGTGCCAGAGGAAACGGGCGGTGGATGGTGCCCGCAGGTGGCTACGGGTGATCAGGAAGCCGCTGAGGAGGAAGAAGCCGTCCACGGCAAATGTGCCGAGGTCGGGGCGCCGGGCAGACGTGTCAACGGGTCCGGTTCTCCCCGGACGAACAGCCATGAGTGGGACACGAGCACCGCGCCGGCCAGGATGAGGCGCAGCGCGTTGAGGTTGTTGCGGTGAGGATCAAAGGCCGCGGCCAGCGTGCCGGCCCTGGGTGTGGGTGTGAGCACGGGTATCGGCTCCGCTGGTGGGGGACCCGGCGGGGAGACACGGCGAACGGTGGGTGCTGATCGGTCATGCGGTGTGGTCCCTTTCCTCCGGACGTTCCTTTCCCGCCGGACATCCGTTTTCCGCGGACGTCCGGCGCCGGGGACGCTGCTCGGCCGCCCGCCTCGCGGGCGCTCGTCACGCACCGGCACCATTCAACCCTAACGTAAGGGTAGTGTTTGCTGTGCGTGTCATGATGTATGCGAAAGCCGCATCCGGTGACGTGTTCCGATCGGACCACCGTTTCCCTGTGCCGCGTGGTCCGGCCGGCGGCCCCGGCCATCCCCGGGGCAGGCGCTCGATACGTCGTTCCGTCCGAAGCCGGTCCGATGGTCAGGGCACGTGAGTGGTCAGGGCACGTGGCTGGCCAGGGGACGTGGATGGTCAGAGCAGGTGCACGCCACCCGGGATCCCGGCCGGGTGCGCATCGGCCGGTCGGGCGCGGGCGACGCTTGACAACATCAACGTTCGTCCGAGCGTATGTCTGGCGCGGGGAACGGCGATCTGAACCGTGCCCGATCAGGCCGGTGCGGCTGGAGACCTGCGACCGGGCATCGCGCCCCGTAGGCACCATCGCGCCGAGCATGGGCGACATGGGCGATGTGGTCGTCCCACAGCACCGCACTCGAGGACAAGCCGCGCTGTCGTAGGTCGACCTACTGCCATAGCTTGACCTATAGCAGGTGCCACACTGGAGTGTATGGCTACGACATCTATGCAGCTGGACAGTGGGCTACGCGACGAACTGGCGGAGATCGCCGAGCGGGACTTCCAGGGCGTGCCGCTGGGCGAGGCGGTCCGGCGCCTGGTCAAGGAACACAAGATCAACCGCATCATGCGGCGGTACGAGGAACTGCGCGCCAACCCCGAGGAGTGGGCCAGCTACCAGGCCGAGGCGCGGCTGACCGACGACGCGGCCGGCGACGGCCTGCCGGATGCACGTGAGGAGTACCCGGAGTACCACCGGTGAGCCGGGCGCTGAGGCTCGCGCCCTGGCAGGTGTGGCTGGTGTGGCTGGTGGACTTCGGTCAGCCGATCGGGCACGAGCAGGGCGGCCCGCGCCCGGCCGTGGTGGTCGGCTCGGCGACGCACTGCCGGTTCCCGATCGACATGGCCCTCGTGGTGCCCCTGACCGCGCGTGACCGGGGCCTGGACCATCACGTGCGCATCGACTCGCCCGAGTCCGGCCTGGACCGGCCGAGCTGGGCACGCACCGAGGAGATCACGGCGGTATCCACCCAACGGTTCACCCGGTCCACACCGCTGGGCACCGCGTCGGCCACCGAAATCGCCAAGCTGAGCGAGTGGCTACGCGAGATGGTCGCCTTCGGCTGACCCGCCGCGGGTACGGTTGGCGAGTCGCGCAGGTTCGCCACGTCACCTCCCCGTCCCGTTCAGCCCGACATCAGCGTTGCCGCCGCAGCGTCCAGAACAGCCAGTTCCCGGTGGCCGCGCACGTGGCCACGTCCCAGCCCTGGCCGCCGAGGTCGGACAGTACCGTGACCAACTCGTCGTAGCTGCCGGGGAACGTCCGCTCCTTGCCCCGGGGCATGTTGGCCCGGATGGATCCTTGGTCCCACAACCATTCCACCGTGGCGAACTCGTAGGTGAAGATCGTTTCTCCCGCTCCGGTCGGTTACAGCAGAGGATAACGGCCTTGAGGGTAGCGGCCTTCCGGGCCCGGGCCGCTGCGGACCGGCAGGTGCTGCGCGCACACCAGCCACGCCGCCTGCGCGAGCAGGCCCGGCCCGTAGCCGACCCGGCCCGTCACCCCCGCCGGGGTGTCCCCGCTGGTGGTCGCCGCGCAGCACGGGCAGACCCTGGCCACGACCCGGTACTCGGTCACGTGCGGCCGTGGCAGCGGAGGCAGGACGCCGAAACGACTACCACACAAGATCCGGCGAACAGCCGGCCACCCACGATGACCCCAGCTGAACAGCCACCCCGCAGCGACACCAATCGCATCCAGCTCAGCATGTTGTTGGGGGTCGATAGCCGCACGCAACGCGCTGGAACTATGGGGACGTAATGAAGTAACAAATACGTGATCGATAGCATCATCGCAGGTCACAGGCCTGTGGAGGGTTCGAAACGCGCAAGTTATTTCATTTCGACTCCTATGGATGTACCAGGCTTGCTCGGTCTCACATGGCGACCACAATCCGTCGGCCAGCCGTCGGCCGGTGAATTTGGGGGACCTGGGCACGGTCTGCGGTCCCCAAACCGTGACTGGCTCCCCACAATTCGCCCAGTTGCTTGGTTATGTCTCTTTTGGGGTTTTTCAAGATTGAAAATGGTTTGTCTAGGTTCGTCAACACTGTTGATTATCTTGAAAGAACCAAGCGCGAACAGGTGACCCAGCAGCTCGTGGCCCGGCGGCGCGCCGGCAGGGGTTCGCCCCGGTGCACGACCGCGGACCGGTCCCGGTCGACTGACTATCGCGAATGATTCCTCTGAGCCAGGACGGCGCCGGCCTCACCGCGCAGTCGATCCGCCCGCCGGCGAAGCTCGTCCGCCCGGGTGTCGAGAGCACGCCGCGCGGCGAGCAGTTCCCTTTCCGGCACGGCATCGTCCCCCAGCAGGCCCCGCTCCCTCGGTCGGGACCCATTCGAGGGTCGGGGCCCGTTCGAGCCCACCCGCCCGGCGACCGGCCGCATCCGATCGTCGAACCGGTGCCGTTCGTCCACGAGGCTCGCCAGCTCCGCGCCAATGCGGTCGAGGTCCCGGCGCAGCCGGCGGCGCGCGCGGCGCAACGCGGCCCCGGGACGCCGGCC
>NZ_CDWTMG010000123.1:2959-13940 GCF_977945845.1 Frankia sp. CcMO1 | reverse complement strand
GCGGGGACACCGGCCGGCGCGGACCGGAGGCGCGCGGTCCACGCCGGGCGCGCCGCCGGCGGAAGCGGGGGAAGCGGGGGAAGCGGCGGACCAGCGTCCGGCGGTCGTGGGCCGCAGCGGCCGGACCTGGCGGGAGATGCCCCGGCGGATCCGCGGCGCCGGGGCCGACTGCCGGGTACGCCTGGTCAGCCTCGCCGGGCTGGGCTTCGGCGCCCTGCGTACGGCCGGCGCGGGCGGCCCGTCGACGCTACGGGTCGGTATGGAGCTGCTCTCGCTCGGCAACCCGCTGACCCCCCTGCTGCTCGACATCGTCGACGGCCCCGACGGGGCGCCCACGGGTTACGAGGCGCCCACGGGTTACATCACGAGCTGGGCGGCTGGCCCGCTCACCGACCCGCTCGAGCGGCAACGCGGCGACGACAGCATGGCCGCGCAGCTCGCGAACGGTGAGTTCGCCGCCCCCGCGGACGTCATGGACATGCTCGCCCCGCTCGGCGCGCTGCTCGACGACGCCGCGACCCAGCTCGGCGTCGTTCCCATCGAGCTCAGCCCGGACCATCTCGTGCACTGCCGGGGATCGCTGCGGCTGGTCGGGTACGGCCGCCACGGGTACGCGCCGGCCCGGGGGGTGATCCCGCCTGCGTCCGAACGTAGCCAGGACATGGTGGAACTGCTCGGCGACGACATCCCGGCACCGGACGCCCCGCTGGAGGAGTGGCGGGCAGCGCAGGTCCGGGCGTTGGCCCGGCTGATCGGGTGGTTGTCCACCGGCCGCCGGCCGACCGCCTACGGTGCGGTGACGGGCGGATCGCGGGCGGCGCGCGAGCAGGCGGTGGACCGGTACCTGCGGGGCTGCGGGATCGACGCCCGGGTTGCCGACCTGCAGCCCGGCCGGCTCCGGGAGGAGCTCACGACGCTGGCCGCCGCGGCGCGGCGCACGAAGATCACCGAGGGTCTCGCCGCCTCCGACGTCATCATCGCCTACCATCACGACGCCGCGGCCCGTGGCGGGTTCGGCGACCGCAACCCCCGCTTCGAGCGGGGCCTGGTCGGCGGCACGTACCTGGGCACGGTCGACCGGGTCGACCCCCGGTTCGTCGTGATGAAGCTCAGGTACGGCGTCCGGGTGTTCGTGCCGCGTTCCGGCACCGGGTTCGACGTCGATCTCACCACCGTCCTGCAGGCCGGTGAGCAGCGCCCGGTGACGGTGCGCCGTTTCGACGAGACGCTCACCCCGCGCGGCGATCCCAAGGGCCTGCGGGGAGTGTTCGCGCCGGCGGGGACGGAGGTCATGACGGCCGAGCGCCGGGTCAACCCGGAGCCGGTGCGCCTCGCGGCGAGCCTGCAGTCCGGGCGGGCGGCGGTCGGCGTGGCCGCCTTCGAGGCCGCGGACCTGTCCAGCCCGCTGGCTGGCCTGCTCGGCGGTTCCGGCTGGCTGCTCTGCCCGCCCGACGACCTCGCCCGGACCCTGGTTGCGCTGCGACGCGTGCGGTCCGCGCACCGGGCACCGGACGGCGCGGTGCCCGATCCGGCCCGGATCATCGCCTTCGATGTCGACCCGGCGGCTCTGATCGAACCGAACGCCCTGGCGAGCGCCGGCCAGCGGGTGGAGTTCGCGCTGCCGCTGCTCGACGAGGACGGCCAGGCCCACGCTCCGCGCGCCTGGAGGGACCTGCCGCTGGTCGATGACGTCTCGTTGCAGGGGCTGCGCAGGCGCATCGGAGCGACGGCGGGGCAGAGCGCGGCCCGGCGGCTGTTCGCCGCGGCCTTCGCGCACCTGCTGGTGAACCCGGACGAGAGTGCCCTCGCGGCCGACACCGGCAGCCCGCAACGCGGTGGGCGTAGCGCAATCATGACGATGCTGCAGGAGATCGGTCGGGCGTTCGCCGGGCGGCCGGACCTGATTGTCACGGTCACCGCGGAGCTCGCCGAGCAGCAGAGCGTCCTGGCGGCCCGGGACAGCGCGAAGATGCTCGACGAGCTCGCGGCGGTCCTGCGGCCGCTGCCGGCCGAGCGCCGGATCGTCATCGACGTGATGCGGCTGGTCATGCGGGAGCGGATCCGGCCGGAGACCCGCCGGATGCTGCTCGCCGAGACGCTGCCCGCGACTGGTGTCCTCACCGGTTGCTGGGGTGACGTCTGGCAGATCACCGCGGTCGGCCTGACCGAGCTGACCGAGGCCCTCGAACGGGTGGCCGCGACCGGGCAGGTGCTGGCCCGGGCACCCCGACTCGACCGCGACGCGGTTGTCTCGCTCGCGGTCGCCGGCGCGGCGCCGGCGGTGGTGCGGTGCGCGCCGCTGCTGCCCGTCGATCTGATCCGGGAACTCACGGAACGTGCCCGGGTGACGCCCGAGGTGCTGCGGGGGGGAACCAGCCCGGTGAGTGGGCGGCCCGGCAGCGGCATCGTCCACCGGATCGAGCTGCTCGCGCGGGCCGGCGCCGAGGCGGTGCCCGGACTCACCGAGGACGAGGTCCGCCGGTTCGTGCTCGATGGCGGCCCGGACGGCGGCCCGGATGGCGGCGCGGACGGTGGCGTGGTGGAGGGCGCGACCGCCTCCGCCGCGACCGCCTCCGCCGAGGACGTGTCGGCCCCGGTCGCGGACCCGCGGGCCGCGTTCGCCGAGACCCCGGTCGTCGCCCCTGAGCCGGACTGGATGCCGGACTGGTGCGCGGCCCTCGCGGCTGCCGGCGGGCTGGCGGCCGACGAGGTGCGGGACCGGGCGATCGAGGAGAACCTCCTGGCCGGACCGGGTCCGGTGCCGCCGTCGCGGTGGGACCCCGACATCGCCGGGTGCCTCGCCGAACGGTGGGAGACGACGAGCCTCGCCGAGCTGATCGAGCTCGGGCGGGTGCTGGCCGCGGGTGACCTGCTCTGGATCCGCTCGGTGGCCGTCACGGTCGGGGTGTCCGTGTCGGAGGTGGTCGACGCGGCACTTGCCCAGCGCCTGCTCGGCCAGGCGCGGCCACCGTCACCATCCGACTGGTCCCAGGCGGACGTCGCCTCCTACCTCACCGAACGGTGGACCGCGGTGCCGTTGGTGGCGTTGCTCGACGTGGCCCGGGACCTGACGCGGTCGAGCGTCGGCTGGCTGCGCGCGGTGGCCGACGCCGCCGCGGTCCCGGTCTCCAGCGCGATCGACCGGGCCGTCGCGGAGGGCATCCTCGGCGAGGCCTCGCCGACGGACGCGGCGCTGCCGCCGCTGATCGCCGGCTACGTCGCCGCACGCTGGGACGAACGGTCGCTGCGGGACATCATGGCGACGGTCCGGGTCCTGGTGAACGGCGACCTGGAGTGGCTGCGTTCCTTCGGCGCCGCGCTCGGCGCGAATCCGGGCGACCTCGTCGACGAGGCCGTCACGGCGGGCCTGCACCAGGCTGACCCGCCGCCCGATCCCGGCTGGTGGGTCGATCCGCGCGTCGTCGCGTTCGCGCGATCCCGGTGGGGCGTCCTGCCGCTCGACACCCTGCTGAAGATCGTCCGATGCCTCGCCGTCGAGGACATCGTCTGGACCACGCAGTTCGCCGAGCTTGTCGCGGCGGACCCGTCGACGGTGATCGAGACCGCCTTCCAGGAGAACCTGCTCGGCAGGCCGGGCATGTCGGCGTGGGCGGTGGCCCTGTTCGACGACGACGTCGTCGGGCTGTACCTGTCCCGGCGCTGGGGCATCCATCCGCTCGCCGAGACCCTGAACAGGGCCAGCCTGATCGGGGCGGCGCGCGACTGGCTGGTCCGGCTCGCCCGGATGTCCGGGCAGGACGTGGCCGACGTGCTCGACACCGCGATCGCGGAGGGCGTCCTGCGCCGCGGGGCGCAGTCCGCGCCCCCTCGCTGGAGGGTGTCTCCGCGCCCTATCTGGCCGCTCACTGGGGCACGATGCCGCTGCCCCGGCTGCTCGTCGAAGCGGCGCGCGCGGCCCGGGGCGAGCCGGACCCCACAGGACCCCTCACCACCGGTCCGGCGGGGCCGGCCACCACGGGTCCATCCGGTCCATCCGGTTCGTCTGGTTCGTCTGGTTCGCCTGGTCGGGTTGCCGGTTCGTCCGCGTCCTTCGCGGCGGAGGTAGTGTCGCTGGTCGCGCTCGACCCGGCTACCGTCGCCGCGACCTGCGGTGCCCGCCTGGTGCGGGTGGCCGCCGCGCTGCACGGGGCGCCGCGCCTGGTGTCGGCGCTGGGCGCGTTGGACCCGCCCGCCCGGGCCTGGTTGCTGGCGGTCGCCGACCTGCTGCCCGCGGGCGCGGACGAGGTGGATCTGGCCGTCGCCGCCACCACGGACGACCCGGTCGCCGTGGTCGGCCTGGCTCTGGAGCACGGCATAGCGGTGACCGAGGCCGCTGCCGCGGCCGCGTGTCTCGGCCGGGTACCCGAGGCCGACCGGCCGGTGCTCGCGCCGCTCGGGGGGCTGCTCGCCCGGATACCCGTGGCCGTGCTGGTGACACTCGCCTCGCTCGACCTGGAACCCGCGGTGCGCCGGGCCCTGGCCGGCGTCGAGCAGGCACATCCGGGCGCCGTGGACGTGGTCGCGCGGCACGGGGCGCCGGCGGCGCCCATTGTCACCGGGCCCCGGTCGCAGGCGATGATCTCGCTGCTGCAGCGGATCGAGCCGACACCGGGACTCGTGCCGTGGATCCTGACCGCGGGTCCCGAGGCGGCGGTCGCGGTCGCCACGGCCGGTCCCGGCGTCATCGACGTCGCCGCCCGGGCCGCCGACGCCTGGCGGCGTGGCGACGTCGCCGGCCCACTCGCCGCGATCAAGGCTGCCTGGGAGGCGACCGGCCCGACGGACCGGGTCTGGCCCGTCCCGGCCGCGGGCGTCAGCCGCCGGGGTGACAACCTCATCCGGCTGGCCATCACCGTCTATCCCCTCGCGGCGCGGGGACGTTCGGTCAGCGAGATCCTGAGCATCCTCGCGCGCTGACCCGCGGCCACCCCGCCCGCTACCCGCCCGCCCATGCCGCTGTCACTCACGCCGCCGTCACTCACGCCGCCGTCACTCACGCCGCCGCCACCGCTGTCGTAATTGTCACCGCGGCGGGGGTGGCCTACGAGGCCGTGGAGGGGGAGGCGGCCTTCTACGGCCCGAAGATCGACGTGCAGATCGTCGACAGCGCCGGCCGTGAAGCCACCCTGTCCACCGTGCAGATCGACTTCCATCAGCCAGAACGGTTCGATCTGCACTACGCGGGCCCGGACGGCGCGATGCGCCGGCCGGTCATGGTCCACCGCAGCGTCATCGGCAGCGTGGAGCGGGCCGTGGCCCACCTCATCGAGTCGCACGGCGGTGCCTTTCCACCATGGCTTGCGCCCGTCCAGCTGGTGGTCCTTCCGATCTCCGACGCCGAGGTACCCCACGCCCTCGCGCTGGTCCGGCAGGCGGCCGACCGGGGACTGCGGGCCGAGGTCGCCGGTCCGGAGCGCGGCACCCTGGGCGCGCGGGTCCGGGCCGCTCGTCTGGTGCCCTACCAGGCGATCATCGGTGCCCGGGAGGCAGCCGACGAGCGGGTCTCCCTGCGGCTGCGGGATGGGCGCCGCCTGGAGGCCCGGCCCGCCGCGGAAGTCCTGGCCGGCATCGATCTCCTGACAAGCGCGCACGGCACCGATCTATGGACCAATCCCCGGGAGGCCGGTGTCCGCCCGTAGCCGGCACCCGGTGGCCCGCCCGCTGCCCGCCGGTTGGCCTCGACGCGCGGGGGAGCGCCCGACCCGCGGGTGTTCTCAATAGACATGCGTCGACATACCAAGCGGCCCCATATTGGCGAGTATCAGTATGGGGCCGCGTTCTTTGTGGCTGGGCTGAAATTTACACGCCGCGCAGCTCCCGGTATTTACTCAGCACGTCTTTCACAGCGTCCGTCACGGGCTGTTCCTCGGTGAGTGGCGTCCAGGTGTAGGCGTCGTGTTCCTGAAGTTCGACCGGCTCAGGGGACGTAATGAAGTAACAAATACGTGATCGAGAGCATCATCGCAGGTCACAGGCCTGTGGAGGGTTCGAAACGCGCAAGTTATTTCATTTCGACTCCTTGACGAAGGCGGGAAGGTCCCCGGCGGGGTACCCGCCACCGCAGGCGACTACGTAGAGATTGCGATTCCCGTCGGTCATGGCGAAACCTCATTGTGATCGTTTTGGAAGATCGCTGCGGTTTTCGTCTCGTCGAGAACTCTCTCGTGCCGCGTCTCGTCCTCGGGTCAGGAAATGCTTTTCTATACCGAAAAATCAAAGTTATCAACACCGGATCCGGATCCGGTGCAGGTCGTCCCTGCCGGGGCGGGGCAGGTCAGATCCGGGTGAAGGCCTCCGCGTCACGACGGAAGCGGTCCAGCTCGGTAAGACTGATCGTCGGCCGGGCCAGCCGGGCGGCATCCAGCAGGTCCTGCGTGCTCAACGGGGTTACCACCGGGCCGTGGCCGCCCCCGCCGCTCTCCGCTCCCGCCCCGGCGCCGACCTTCGCCCCGTCGGCGGCCCGGTGGAAGGCGGCGGCGGCGGATCGCTGCACGACCGCCGAGAGATCGGCCGGCGTGAACAGGTCGGTGGCCGCGACGACGGCGTCCAGATCGATGTCCCCCTTGTTCGCGACCCGGTCCAGCAGCCCTTCGAGCAGCACCCGGCGCCCCTTGGCGTCCGGCGGCCCGACAGGGAGGACGAGATCGAACCGGCCGGGCCGGATGAACGCGGGATCCAGCGCCGAGACCGCGTTGGTCGCGCAGATCAGCAGCCGGCCCTGCACCCCGCGGAACTGCGGGATCGCCTTGAGTAGCTCGTTGACGACGGACTGGTTCTCCGGCCGGGTCTCGCGTGACTGGGCGATCTCGTCGACCTCGTCAATGAACACGACGACCCGCTCGACCCCCATGAGGTCGTTGATCGCTGACCGCAGCTCGGCGGCGAGCCCACTGCCGCCGGAGGCCAGCCGTGAGGGCAGCAGCTCGACGAACGGCCATTCCAGCCGGGCGGCGACCGCCCGGGCGAAGGACGTCTTGCCGGTGCCGGGCGGCCCGAACAGCAGCATCGCCGTCGGGATGACGACTCCGTATGCCTCGGCGAGCTCCCGTTCCCGGACCGGCAGCAGCAGCCGCTTCTCGATGAGCGCGCGCTCCTCCTCCATCCCGGCGAGGTTGGACCACTCGGAGGTGCTCAGCAGCGCGCCGCCCCACCGCTCGACGGTGGAGACGTCCGCCGGGCGCAGGGGAACCTGCTTGTCGTAGAGTACCTGCCCGGTAGCGGTGAAGCCGCGGTTGAGGAACGCCTCCTCACCCGGCTGCCCGGGGGTGATCAGCGTGGTGATCCGCCGGCAGCCGGCGTGCAGGAGCAGGTTCTCCACGCTCTGCAACAGGCTGGAGCCAATGCCGTGGTGACGCCAGGCGGGCGCGATGGCGACCGTGAGCACCCGGCCCTGGCCGCCCTCCTTGCGCCCGACCGCGGCACCGACGAGATGCTCGCCCGCGACGGCGACCACCGCGGGGGACTCGGTGTCCGGGAGTTCGTGCCGCAGCGCCAGCACGGTGTCGGTGAGGTTGATGGGCGGGCCGCCCAGGGTGCTCCGCACTTCCTCCAGCAGGCGTACTGTCGCCGCGTAGTCGACGGTCTCGTAGGGACGGATGTGCCAGATGGGCACGCTGGCTCCTTCAAGTCGGTCACCGACGGATCGTCGACTCGACAATGCCCTTCTGTTCCGCCCCGATCAGCAGGGACTGACGAAGCTTTCTGGCGGGACCTTGGGACCGCCACCCCCGGCCGAAGGCAATCTTCGTGCCTGTAGGTGCTCCCTTGGGCGGGGCGGCCCCTACTCCTGCGCGTTCCGGTGGTGATGATCAGGACGGGCGATCTCAGTCGAGTGTTCTGGCCGCTCGGCGCGGCGCCAGGCGGCGTCGGTGAGTAGACGCAGTCCGTTGAGGCCGACGATGACGGTGGAGCCCTCGTAGCCGGCGACTCCCAGCGGCAGCGGCAGGGTGCCGATCAGGTCCCAGATCGCCAGGCCAGTGATGAACAACGCGGCGATGACGAGGTTCTGCACTACCAGGCGGCGGGCCCGCTGCGCGAGGGCGACGACAGCGGGGATGGTGGCCAGTTCGTCGCGGACCACCACGGCGTCGGCGGTGTCGAGGGCGAGGTCGGAGCCGGCGCGGCCCATGGCGATGCTGGCGTAGGCGGCGGCGAGTGCGGGGGCGTCGTTGACGCCGTCGCCGACCATCAGCACCTTCCGGCCGGCCTGCTGGAGGTTTTGGACAGCGGTGACTTTGTCCTGGGGTAGTAGACCGGCGCGGACGTCGGCGATGCCGACCTCGGCGGCGAGGTGGGCGGCGGCGCGCGGGTTGTCGCCGGTGACCAGGACAGGCGCGGTGCCGGTCGCCGTGGCCAGGGCGGTGACGGTGGCGGCGGCCTTGTCGCGCAGCCGGTCGGCGATGCCCAGCACACCAACCGGGGTGTCGTCCAGGATGACCAGGACCGCGGTACGGCCCTTTTCTTCCAGGCGGGCGGCCACCGCGGCGGCCGGGTGCCGGGAGCGGCTGCCCAGCAGCCGTACGGGGCTGCCGACCGCGACCGGATGGCCGTTGACGGTGGCGGTCACGCCGGTGCCGGCTGTGGAGGTGAAGGTCTCCACCGGCGGGATGTTCAGTTCGCGGGTGCGGGCGGCTGCCACGATGGAGCGGGCCAGCGGGTGCTCGCTGGGGTGCTCGGCCGCCGCCGCCAGCGCCAGCAGGCCGTCCTGGGTAAGGCCGGAGGCGGCCAGCGGCTGGATGTCCGTCACCCGAGGGGTGCCTTCGGTGAGGGTGCCGGTCTTGTCCAGCGCGACGGCGTCGACCTGGCCGAGGCGTTTCATGACCAGCACGGACTTGATCAGGACGGACTTGATCAGGACGGACTTGATCAGGACGGACTTGATCAGGACGCCGTGGCGGCCGGCGGTGGCGACCGCGGACAGCAGCGGGGGCAAGGTCGCCACCACTCTCCAATCGCTGGCGGCCCCGTCGAGACTGTTGATCCTCGCCCGGTTACGCGAGGGCCCGCTCGCCGCGACCGAGCTGGCCGCCGAGGTCGGTCTGGAGCAGTCCGCCTGCTCCCACCAGCTCCGCCTGCTGCGCCATCTCGGCCTCGTGGCTGGCACCCGCAAAGGCCGCTCCGTGGTGTACTCCCTCTACGACAACCACGTCGCCGAGCTCCTTGACCAGGCCCTCTACCATGTCGAACACCTCGGCCTCGGCCTCGCGGACACCCCCGCTACCGACGCCGAGCCGGAGCGGGAGACGGCGACCGCCCCGAGCGCCTGACGCGCCGACCACGCATCCCGCCCGTGCCGGTGGAGGCGAGGTCGCGCCGTCCCCAGGCGCGGACGGCCAAGTCTCGCGGTCAATGGTCCGGGGAAGAGGGATCTGGGCAAGAGGCAAGGCGGTGCCCATCGAGCGCTCTGGAGGTGGCCGCGGGGGCGGACTGGAACGCCGATACGGACTTCGACGTCCGGCTGCAGGGCGTGCCGCTCACCAATCGCCGTCCGGATGTCGTGGTGTATCGCGCGGACACGATCGACGTCACGCCCACCCGTCCCGAGCACGTGCTGCTGGTTGTGGAGATCGTCTCGCCGGGGTCGGAGACCACCGACAGGATCGTGAAGGTGGACCAGTACGCCAGGGCCGGCATCGCTTTCTACTGGCGGGTCGAGCAGGCCGCTACCGGTGTTCCGCTGGTGTATACCTATGTCCAGTGTACACTTATGTCCTCGATCCGGCGAGCGGGGCCTACCGGGATGGAGAGGTGTTCACCGGCGTGGTCAAGATCTCGGCTCCCTTCGCGGCAGAGATCGATTTCGGTCAGCTCTGATACCCATCCTTTGCCGGCGCTCCGGCGCTCCGCGAAGGAGCGCCGAGTGCGACGGGCCGGGGCGCTGGCTCCTGTCCGCCCAGGGCGTCGTGCGGCGATGGGCGCGACGGTCCGGCCAGGCCAGCAGCAGGTAGTCCAAGACGGACGGGGCGAGCCGTCCGGCGTTGAAGTAGATCTCGTCGTGGATAAGCAGGCCTTCGTCGACGACGACCCGGCGGTTCCTACCGGGTTGGCCTTCGTGTCCTCGGCGCTACCTACAGTACAGCCTGCGGGGTTGATCGGCTGGGAGGTGGCATGAGGTTCGCGCCCGTCTGGGCGCGGGCCTTCCTGTCAGGTGAGGAGGTCGAGGAGTTCGGTGAGGGAGTCGATGATGTGGTCGGGTCTGGCTGTGTGCAGGGTGCGGGTGGGGGTGTAGCCGTTGGTGATGGCGACGGTCTGGTAGCCGGCGGCGCGTCCGCTGTGGATGTCGTAGGCGGTGTCGCCGATGTAGAGGGCGCGGGTGGTGGTGCGGCGTTGGCGCAGCTGGTGGGTTTTGTCGGTGACGTCGCCGTCGAGGAAGTGTAGGAGGGGGTTGAGCCCGCCGGTGTGGGCGTCGGCGTGGACGGTGGCGGTGCTGGCGGCGCCTACGACGCCGAGGGTGGCGCCGTAGGCGGTGAGGCGGGTGAATGCTTCGGTGGCGTCGGGGCGTGGTTGGGCGGGGAGGTGGCTGAGGTGGGTGTTCCATTCCTGTTCGGCGGTGGCGGTGGCGGTGGGGGCAGGCCGAGTTCGGTGAAGAAGGTGCGTAGCGGGAGCTGGAAGGCGGCCCGGAACTGGTGGAGGGTGAGTTTCGGGAGGCCGTGGCCGTGTAGGACGGCGTTGGTGGCGTGGTGGGCGCGGTCGGTGTCGGCCATGACGGTGCCGTTCCAGTCGAACACGAGCAGGGTGCCGGTCGGGGTGTGGGTCATGCGGGGGCGCTCACCTTGTGGAGGAGTGGAGGAGTTGGTCGGCGGTGCCGTCGGTGCCGGCGTGGTGAGGACGAAGCCGGCGTGGCTTGTCCCGCTCGGCTGCGATGCGGCCGGCCGGAGGGTGGGTGTGGGGGCGGTCACGTTGGGGTTTGGGTTGTCAGGGTTCGGGTTGTTAGGGTTTGGGTGTCGAGGGCGAGGATGGTGCCGTCTACGGTGACGGCGAT
>NZ_CDWTMG010000123.1:0-2494 GCF_977945845.1 Frankia sp. CcMO1 | reverse complement strand
TCCGGTGGGTGTGCCGATGGGTGTGCCAGCGCCGGGAACCATCCGCGAGGGTGAGGAGTTCGACGGCTCCGGCGGGGCGGTCCTCGTGCCTGACCCCGATGATCACCTCGTCGCCGTCGATGCGGCCCGGGGCCCGGTGCCCGGCCCGGTCAGCTGGTGGCGCCAGCGCACCACTCCGTGGCGGCGTGCGGTGGGTGCCGGGGCGGGTAAGGAACACGAACGGCCCCGCCGCGGCCAGCGAGAACGTCCCGTCCGCCGCGCTGGTAGTAACCGTACGGCCGTCGCTGACGAGCACACCGGGACAGGCCCGCCCGTCGGCGGTGACGACACGTCCACGCATGAAGATAGCCTTTCTCGAGATCAGACGCGGAGATACGAGCTACGACACTCGGTGAGGACGTCGGTTGTCGCCAGCGCGATGCCGCTGCTTTCAGCCGGCACTGCGTTTCGCCCAGCCCCCGGGAGGGCTACGCTGCCGTCCCGGGGGCTGGCCAGGCCCCGCCGCTGGGTGCACCCCGGCTTCGGGGCCAACTCCCCAACCGTAGGGCCACGCCGAAGCCACTTCCTGATCGAACAAGGCCACTACCTACATGCGGATGGCCTCACTGCGCCGCCCGCTTCTTGGCGGATAATCCACCCCCACCTGGATACTCGTATACAACCAGGATAGTTCCCGGCGCACACGATCTCCAGAATAGAGTCGAAATTGTGCTAGCCGACTTATTTAAAGCTTAGTAAGGTCGGTGTGCCGCTGCTTGTGAGCGGGCCCTGCCGGAAAACCAGGCGCGGAGTCCGTCCCGCATTCCGATGCCGGTGGGCTGCCAGTCCACGTCGCGCGCCAGCAGGGTGCGGGCGTTGCGAACGTGCATGCTGCTCAGCACGGTGAGACCGTCAGCGTGTCCTGCCCGGCGCGGCGCGCAGTGACATCCCTCGGTGAAGTAGAGGTCGAGGCCGCGGCGGAGCAGTTCGACCTCTTCCGCGGACAGTTCCGCGGCCCAGGTCTCGTCGGCGCGGGTGCCTCCTGGTCACGGCAGGGTACGGAACAGGTCTGCCTCGCTGACCCGCCCGGCGGGGAGGAACGTATGGATGCCGTCAAGGGGCACCTGACCACAGCTGACTTCAGCCCGGCCGACGATCGCGACGTCTGCGCCGGTCAGCTCCAGCACTCCGCGTGCCACGGCATCGCCGATCAGGCCCGCGCCGGGCATGGCGGGTTCGGTCAACGGCCGCTCCAGTTCACCGATGATCTGTCCGCGAAGCTCCGCCAGCGTGTTGCTGCCGGGACCGCTCCAACCGAGCCGATCCTCCTCGCGAGCAGTGACCAGTTCGCCACGAAGATGAATACCGTCATCGTCAATATCCACCACGCCGACCTCGACGCCCATCGCCCAGGGCTGGATGTAGGGCATTCCCGCGACGGTCCCGATCCGGCGCGTTGCTGTTACATGCGCGCCGAACACACCGTCGACGTGCCCGCGAAGAGCGCGACAGAAATCGTGCATCCGCTGGCCGCCGTCCGGCTCGCCAGGTCTTGGAAAGATCCCGTCATGAATTGCCACGAAGGTGTGGTCGACCTGGCCCCGAAGGCCGGCCGCGGTCTCGATCGTCAGCTGCGCCGCGGCGTCGAGATCGCCGAGCTGGTCATAGACCGCCCGGCCGCGCCGTTCGGCCAGGTTGATGCCCACGATCGCGACGGTGCGGCCGCTCGGCGAGCTGACCGTCCAGTACGGTTGGAACACCGGGCCAAGCGCCACCAAGGCCGGGTCCGCGGCAACCAGCGGGAAGGGGATCCGCTGTGCCCATGTCAACACCGCCGCATCACCGAAGTCGAACTCGTGATTGCCCGGGATAGCCGCATCAAAGCCAAGACTGGCGGCGGCCGCCCAACCGAGAACACCTTCGGTCGCTGTGCAGAGCGGTCCTCCGGCGGAGAAGTCGCCGACGTCGATCCAGGCACTTGTCTGCACGTCCTCGCGAAGCCGGTTCACCGTCGCCCGCAACGCCGAGCCACCGGGCAGCTGCCCCCAGGATGTTGCCTGTCTGCCAAACGATCCAAAGAAGTCGTAGGTGAGGAGCAGGCGGATGTCAGTCATGTGCATGGGCTCCTTCCTGTTCGAGTAGGTGTGGCGAAGACAGGCGCAGGCTCACGTCCTCGTCCTTACATGTTCGGGCCCCATGGAATCTTGGAGCTGGCCGCCTGGGGCACCGGAACTTCCGCCCAGCGGACCATGGGGCCCGAACACCACTCATCCTAGAAAACTTGCCTACCTGCGGTCAGACCGGGCACTTGGTTACCTGCAGCGAATCTTGCTTCGCAGGGTCGTCGATATTGTCCGCGGTGTAGACCTGCGGCGGAAGGACGACGCGCTCCTCAACCGGCTTACCCGACGCCGCCGCGACCGCCTGGTCCAGCATCTTCACACCAGCTTCACGCAGGTCGTAATCGATCAACGCGGAGATCCCGCCGCTCTTAAGGAGTCGAAATGAAATAACT
>NZ_CDWTMG010000122.1:0-13504 GCF_977945845.1 Frankia sp. CcMO1 | reverse complement strand
AATCCCAAGCGGGTGCCGAGGCATACGTCATCAAACCGGCTCTGCACACTACGCCTGAAGCCGTGTTCGACGCCTGACGCTTCGCAACTTCAGGGCTGTAGCGGAGTGCGATGGCGATGGTGTCCGGAAACGGCGACGCACCCACTCCCGGCAAGATCATGATTGTCGAGGAAATGATCGCCGGGGAAACGGGTGTGTCGTGGTCGGGGGTACGTCGTTGGATGTGGATATCGCGTGGATGGTCGGGCTGCCGGGTGGTGCACGTCGAGCGGCGGGAGTCGGGCTGGGTGCAGCTGTACCTGTCGTCGTTGGAGGGGATGGCGGTGTGTTACCCGGGCGGTGAGGCCAGGTCGGGGCCGCTGCGTGAGCGTGTCGAGCAGCGGCTGGCGCACCTGGTGATCCGGACGATGGCAGTGGTCTGGGACAAGCGGAGGCTGTACTGCGACAACGACGCGTGCGGGCAGCGGACCTTCGCCGAGACCGGGCCGATGGCCGTACGGGGGGCGCGGGTCTCGGTGTCGGGCCGGGAGACGAGGGGCCATCTCGTCGGGGGACTGGCTGGTCCCGGTGCGCCGGGTCGCCGACGCGCTCGGCTCCAGCTGGCACACGGCCCAGGATGCGCTGGACCGGTTGGCCGAGCTGGCCGGGATCACGGTCACTCTCCCTACCGACACCGCGGGGGCATCAATGCCACGGGCGCCGTGGGCGGCGTGGGGGTGGGGTGCGCGCCGGTCGCGGCGGTCGGTGTCCGAGCCGCGGTCCAGGGTGGGTGTGCTCGGGATCGACTATCGCCGCGGCCGGCCCCGCTATCACCAGGACCCGGTCAGTGGCTGCTGGGTGGCGGACGCGGACCGGTGCGCGACCGGGCTGTTCGACGCGACCGGCGGGCATTGCCTGCTCGGGGTCGTCGAGGGCCGGACCGTTGCGGGCGACGTCGACTGGCTGGCCGCCCAGCCCGAGCAGTGACGCGCCGGGATCTGGGCCGTCACGATCGACATGTCCACGACCTACGCCTATGCCGCCCGCGAGGCGCTGCCCCACGCCCTGCTCGCGATCGACGGTTTCCACGTCAGCCGAGGTGGGACAACGTCTCGGAGAGCAGGATGGTCAGGTGTACCGTACTGGGTATCATCCCTGGTCAGGAGCCGCACGGATCGCCCCCGGTTTGGCTGGCCTGGATCGTCCACTCCGGTGATCTCGCCGGAGTGGAACTGCTCCCAAAGGGTTTATGAGTGTGCTGCGCCCGGATTCTTCGTCCCCTCGGTCTGGCATCAATCGCTTTCACCGCCTGGCTCGGTCGCACCGGCGAATCCGGCTGGCGACATCGCCGGCATGCGGGAGCCGGGGTCACCCGGTCAGCGAAAATGACCGGGTAGATCACCGCGGCCCGCGACGCCGAGTTTGCGATAGATACCGGTCAGGGCCTTCTCCACAGCCGAGGGCGTGACGTGCAGGTGTCGGGCGATGGCGGCGTTCGTCTGGCCGGAGGCCGCGCAGCGGGCTATCTGCAGCTCGCGGTCGGTGAGCGCAGCGACGCCGGAGCCCCGGGGGCGACGCGGGCGTCCGCCGGCCATCGCCAGGCGCTCAGCGGCCTGGTCGGCCAGGGCCTGCGCACCGCAGCTCGCGGCGAGGTCTACGGCCTGGTGGAGCACCTCACGAGCCTCGCGCTTGCGGGCTGCGCGTCGCAGCGCGTCGCCGTACTCGGTAAGGGCGAGGGCGTGCTCGTACCGGGCTGGGGAGGCCTCCAGGCTGCGCACCGACTCGGCCAGCAGGGCCAGCCCGGCCGACCCGCCGGTGACGGTACCGGCAGCGCACAGCGTCTGGCCGATGGCTGAGGCGACGCCGGTGCGCCGCGTCTGCGAGACGGCCTGGTCCGCCAGCTCCCGTGCCCGCGCCGGGTCGGTGTGCCGCCGGGCCTGGGCAAGCAGCCCCAGCCATGGGCACCATGCTGGGTTGACCGCGCCGCGGGTGTCCAACCGCCGGCCCAGATCGGTCAGGACATCGTCGGCCTCGACGGTTCGGCCCTGGGCCAGGCTCAGCTCGGCGCGGACGAGCTGCGGCAGCGGGATTGTCACTGCCTCCGGGAAAGGGCCGCCGTAACTGTGGGCCGCGGTGACCTGCTCCGCTGACTCGATCTTTCCCTGGGCGACCAGCGCCTGCAGCAGGGTGCCCAGCGCGAACCAACGGGCGGGGCTGCGCGGCGCGAGGGAGCCGGCACACCGCAGTGCCCGGCGGGCAGCAGACTCGGCGTCGACGAGCCGCCCGGTGCGGTAGTGGATCTGGCCGTGCAGGGCGTAGCCGAACGCCAGATGGGTACCGTGCCAGCCCTGCTTCTTCAGCTCCGCCAGGCCCGTCGCATGCAGCTCCAGCGCCCGCTCGGGTCGGTCGCAGTACAGGTGACACAGCGCGACCAGGACGGGGATCTCGAACCCCCAGTCCTCGTCCACCCAGCTCATCCCGGTGCCCAGCGCGGCCGCCGCCAGGCCGAGGACAGTATCTGCCGGCTCCCCACGCAACATCGCGTCCCAGGCCCGCAGGCCCAGCAGCGACTGTTCGGTGACCGTCCGCCCGGACATCCCCCGCACCAGACGTGCCAGCCGCCGGGAACGGGCGTGCGCGTCGTCATCGTCCATCCAGAACATTGCCCACAGCATGTGCTCGGCACGCAGCCGTAGCCGGGCCTGGTGGGTCGCCGCCGTGCGGGCCTCGACGTCGAGCAGCCGGACCGCATCGGCCATCCGGTCGTCGTGGGCCAGCGACTTCGCCAGCCGCAGTGCTACGGTCTCCCGCAGCCCCGGCCGCAGCCCCGGCCGCAGCCCCGGCCGCAGCCCCGGCCGCAGCCCCGGCCGCAGACCGGGCTGCGCGAGGGCTGCGGACAGATGAAATATCGCCTGCTGGGGGTCCCGTACCAGGGTGGCCAGGCCGAGACTGTGCAGCACCTCGGCGGCCGCATCCGGCGGGGGCGGCTCACGCCGGGCCCGGTCCAGGAACACGGCT
Organism: Frankia sp. CcMO1; assembly: GCF_977945845.1. Classification (NCBI taxonomy): domain Bacteria; kingdom Bacillati; phylum Actinomycetota; class Actinomycetes; order Frankiales; family Frankiaceae; genus Frankia; species Frankia sp. CcMO1. The sequence goes on along the minus strand of NZ_CDWTMG010000122.1, from coordinate 10,507 downwards.
GCTTCGGCGGGCGAGCCCGTGGCCAGGCTGAGCCGGCCGGCCGCAAGCAGGATTCCGGCGGCCCACCCGTCACCCCGCGGGGGCAGCGACAGCAGGTGTGCCGCCGCGTCGAGGCAGCCATGGCCGTGGTCCAGCAGAAGCCGGGCCGAGGCCAGGCGCAGCCGGATGTGGTCCGGGCGGGGAAGCGACCGCAGCACCGCGTCGGCGTACAGCGGATGTGGGAACGTGGGCGGATCGCCGGGACCATCGGGCCGCAGGACGAGCGCGGCCCGTAGCCGGTCGGCCGCCTCCTCGGCCTGCAGCCGGCTCAGGCCCGCCACCCGGGCGGCCAGGTCGAGGGTAGCCCGAGAGCTGAGGATCGCCACCGCCCTGGCCAGCTCCGTCGTCGCCGGGCCGAGCCGGTCGAGCTGTGCCAGCAGGTGGGCGGCCAGCGTCCTCGACGCCAGCGCGGTCAGGGCGGGCAGCCCCGCGCCGGTCGGCGTGACATCCTGTGCCCGAGCCCGGGACAGCACGTCGACGAGGACGAGCGGTATACCTCCGGTCAGCTCGCCGGCCCGCTCGCAGAACGGCTCCTGCGCCCCGTCGCCGAGCGCGTGGCGGACGAGCTCGGCGACACCTCCGGCGCTGAGCGGCCGCAGTCGGTGGCTGGCCGCGGCGGCGACGGCCGAGATGGCGGACGGGAAACGGCGGGGGAGCTCCTCGGGGCGGCAGGCCATGACTATCGCGACCGGCAGCATCTCCACCTGCGACGCGAACGTGGAGATCCAGCCGTAGGAGGAGCGGTCGGCCCAGTGGGCGTCGTCCACCGTCAGCAACAGCGGCCCCCGTAGCCTGCTCAGTCCGTCGGCGACGTCCCGCGGGTCCGGGCCGTGCCCACTCTGCCTGCTGGACGCACCGGACGCACCGGGTAGGCCGGAGACGTCACCGCGGACACCGAGGCCGACGGCCCGGGCGAGGATCTCCCCGTGCTCGCCCACCAGCTCCCCCAGCTCGGCCGGTGTGTGCGCCAGCAGCTCACGCTGGAACAACTGGGCGGTGACGAACCAGGGGGAGTCCTGGTAAGAAAGGTCGCCGCGGGCAGCGAGGACGGTGACACCCGCTGAGCGCGCGAGCTCGCGGATCCGCGCCAGCAGAGCCGTCTTTCCCAGGCCGGCCTGGCCCTCCACCAGCAGCACTCCGCCACCGGTCGCGGCGCCACCGAACGCGGGCTGCCCCTGCACCGGGCCGGCGATCCGCCCGATCAGGGTCTCGGCTGCCGATAGCTCCGCGCCGCGTTCCAACAGAGGGGGCGCCTGCGTCGGCCAGCCTGCCCATCCGTCGCCTGCCCACCGGCCGGCCCGCCCATCGCCGGGCTGCTGGGGGATGGTCAGCCCACCGGAAGCAGGACGGCCCGGGTGTAAAGCGCGGGGGCGGCTGCGATCAGTGCTGTGTCGAGATGCAGCACCAGCCGTCCCGGTTCGTGATGCACCCTCAGACCGGCGGCGCCATAGCCTTCCAGCATGATCTCGCCGGTGCCGCAGCCATGGTCGAGCACCCCGTGGGCCCGGCCGTTCGCGACGTGTGAACGGCGGTACCGCAAACCGGCGGGGCTCAGATCCGTCGCGGAGCGGCCATCGGTGATGTACGAGGTGTGCACGCCCGCGAAACGACCGTCGGCAGCTACCTGAATGTCGAGGTGGAAATCCTTCAGGTGGAAGCCCTGGTGCTCGGCCGCCCCCGGGACCAGCCGCTCCGCGGAGCACCAGCGCCCCGCATACCCCCGCCGGCCGACGGATCCCGACCCGGCCCGTCTCCCCCGATTACCGAACACGGACGCATCGTAGGCTGCGGATCATCCGGCCTTACAGTGGAGAAACCCATGCGTCTTCCCAGGCCCCTGCCAGGACGGGACGCTCGGGACGCCACCCCGGTCAGCCGCCGCCCGGAGGATCCAGGTCCAGGTCCGGGCCCGGATCCTCCCTGCTCGGCGGATCGTCAGGGTCCAGCGGGGAAAGAGGATGGGGACCTGGGCCCCGCAGGCCGAGATACAGCCCGGCGAGTTCGGCGCGTGAGGCGACACCGTGCAGCCGGTAGAGGTCGCGGGCCAGGTTCTCGGCATGGCCCCGGGAGATGTAAAGCTCGGCGGAGATTGCGTCGAAGTCGTCGCCGCGGAGAATGCGCCGCAGCAGTTGCAGTTTCAGGCGCGTCATCCCCGTGCGCGAGCCCGCGGCGGCATCCGGGCCGCCGAGGGACGCCAGCAGCCGGTGACAGCGCTCCGCGTAGGTCCGGGCGCCGAGGCTGGTGAAGGTTTCCAGGGCGGACCGGAGATTCTCCTCGGCTTTCGGCCGCCGGCGTAGGCTCCGGTTCACCTCGCCGGCGCGCAGCCGAGCCAGGGCGGCGGGGAAAACCATGTGCAGCCGGTCCGCTTCGGCCGCGGCGTGTTCCAGTAGCTCCATGGCCGCGTGCGGCGAGCAGCGTCCCGCGGGCCCGCGCCGCGGCGGCCAGCGCGCAGGGCGAGGCACGGGTCCGGGCCTGCGCCTCGTAGTGGTCCAGCTCGGCCTCGGCCTCGTCGTGGCGGCGAAGCCGGACCAGTGCTTCGACGTGGAGGTCGCGCCAGTCGAAGACGCCGGGGGCGATGGCCCCGCCCGGATGGGCGAGTTGGGCCACCCGGGAGCAGGCTGCGACAACCCCGGCCGGGTCGTCGAGGGCTGCGGCGAGGTGCGCGGCGGCCGTGGTGTGGAACGCGCACAGCGCTGGAACTTCATGGGCACCGTTTTCCGCCGCGCGGGTGAGCAGCCGGCCCGCCTCGGCCGCCTCCCCCCGGGCGGCCGGGACGAGCGCGGCGGTTGCGTAGACGAAGGCGATGACCCACACGTGCCCGGCAGATTCCGCGAGTGCGACGGCGTCGCGCCCCCCGGCCGCGGACTCGGCCCACCTCCCAGAACGGAAGGTGGCCTCCGCGTAGTGGGCCAGTCCGATGAACCGCAGATGCACCGATTCGATGTCGGCGTAGCCACCGGGGGCGAGCTGTTCGGCCGCGGCGGCCAGATTCCCCGACCACAGGTGCGTCACCCCGCGGCCGACTCGCAGCGTGGCCAGGGTGTGCGCGGTCGGGGCGAGGGTGCCGCCGGCCGCGTCGAGCTCCGCCAGGGCCTGCTGGCCACCGTGCTCGGCCGTGAGTGCGGTGGCCACGAAGACCAGCCCCAGAGCCCGATGGGCGGACGAGGCCGCCGTCTCCGCGAAGGCGCGCCGGCCCCAGAGCTGTGCCTCACGGTAGTGGCCGGCCGGGATGTTCACCTGGGCCAGCCAGGCGGCACTCTGCGCCGCGGTCGCCGCGTCGCCCGTGGAACGCGCCTCAGCCCAGCTGCCCACCAGACCGCGTTCGCCTGCCTCCCGGTCGCCCGACAGCAGGTCCAGATGGGCGCGCACGTAGCGGTATCGGGCTGGTCTTTCCGGGTCGCGGCCCGCACCGTCGCCCAGCGCCGCGGCCGCCTCGTCCTGTTCACCGCCTTGCAGGAACGACATCGCCGCGTCCAGCCGCAGGCCGCGGGCTCGGGCCTGGTCCGGGCTCACCGCGGCGGCGAGCATGAGATGGTCCGCCGAGCGGATGTGCAGACCGGCGGCTGATTCGGTTGCGGCCTGCTGCTCCAGCTCGACCGCGAGCGCGCCGTCCGGGACTAGCGTGGCTGCGGCGCGGTGCTCCAACGCGGTGGCCGGGTCGGTGGATGACCGGGCCACCGCCAGGTGTAGCGCTGTCCGCTCGGCGAGGTCGAGGGCGTGGTAGACGGCCGCGCGGATCAGCGCATGCGGCGGGACCACCCGCAGGTGCGGCGGCTGACCGGACGTGGTGACCAGACCGTGGCGCAGGGCGTCCCCGAGAGCACTGGCCGGGTTGGCGACATCGGCGATCACGGCGGCCTGCGCCGGCGCACAGGCCCGACCCAGGACGGTGACCACTGCGGCGAACCGGCGCCCGTCCGGCGGGCAGGCGGCAAGACGACGATGGACCAGTGAGGCCAGCGACTCCGGCGGCGGTGGTGCCCCCACATCCGTCGCCGGGGCGATCGCGTTCCCGCCCTGGTGGGCAAGCAGCATCGCAAGCCACAGGGGATTTCCCCCGGTGGCATCGACGAGGGACTGCAGTCGGCGACGCGGCTGGCGCCCGGCCCCGACCGCGTCGCACAGCTCATCGAGTTCGTCGGCGTCGAAGCCGTCGAGGCGCAGGACGGTCCCGCCCACCTCGGCGTGACGGCGCAGCTCGTCGAGGCCCGGGGAGCTGTGTGGACGCCCGGTCAGCACCAGCAGCAGCGGCAGCCGGCCGGAACGCAGCAGCAGATAGTTGACCAGCCGTAGCGAGGGCTGATCGCACCAGTGGATGTCGTCGAGGTGCAGAACGACCGGCCCGGCGGCGCACAGGTCCGTGACGGCACGGGTCAGCAGGTCGCCGGTCCAGCGGATCCGCTGGTCGTCGAGAGGCCTGGAAGCATCGCCAGCCATGGTGGCCGGGGCGCCCAGCACGTCGAGCAAACGAGCCGAAAGCTCCAGATCGTGCCTACGCTCGCCTTCACCGGCCGCGACGCGGAAGACACGGAACGTGGGCCCGGCCTCTGCCGCGGAGCCATCACCGGAGTTTTCGCCGCGGTCGGCTGCCAGGTCCGTTAGGAACCGGTTCAACAACGTGGTCTTCCCGACCCCGGCGCGGCCTTCGACTAGGACACAACGGCACCCGTACGCGGCGACAGCGGCGGCGAACTGTGCCGCGAGTTGGCCGAGCTCAGCTGACCGACCGACGAAAACAGTCGTGTTCGAACTCACTCACCGCACCCCCGCCGCACGGTCCGAGATCCCACCTGTGGATCACAGTACCGGCAGACGGACAGCCAGGGTTGGCCGAGCTGTGCGGCCGCGGTGGTCAGGCGAGACGGGACCGCCAGGTGTGCCTCGCCCGTGCCCTGCGCCGGGCCCGCGCGGCGTGGACGTCCTGCCTGCCCGCGTTGAGGAGTCTCCACATAGGTACCCCCGGAGCTTTACCCCTGGCCGCTCCGGAGGAGAACCGCCCGCCGGTACAGGCGGGGGCTGCCCGGGATGAGCCCCGTGTCGAGCAGAAGGGTCATCTGGCCGGGTGCCGACTCGAAACCGAAGGCGCTGCGCCCGGTATCGGCCAGCACGATCCGGCCGCGCCCGGACGCCGTGTCGAGGCGGCCGTGTGCCGGGTACAGCCGATCCCCGCGCCGGCAGTCCCGCGCTGGAACCCCGAATGGGCCGAACACCGGCACGTCGACGCAGAAATACCCCGCATGGCTGCCCCGGAAGAGCCCGTCCGGCCCAATGACGATGTCCAGATAGAAATCCCGCAGCCCGCCGGACCCCGGGCTCACCCGCTCCAGGGAGCACCAGCGCCCGGCGATCCGCGCTGCTTCCGCAGGCTTCTGGGGCCTCGCCCCGCCGCCCCTTCCCTCCGCCACGTCTCGCCCGCAGGTCCCGGAGGCAGGCGTTCCGGTCTCATGGGTTCCCGGTCGGACACCGCTTGCCCCAGGCCGGCCGCCGGCCTCCCGGCGGCGCTCGATCACCTCCGCAGCCAGCTGGGCAAGGGCCCGCAATACCTGCCCGCTCCCGCTTCCCCGACTCATGCGACCGCCACCCGATCATCGCAGCCCCGGACCCCGGCGCGGGCATGTCCTGTTCCGCCGTACCGTCCCCGGCCCGGCAGCATCGGTCCCGCCGCCCTTCCTCAAAATCCCGGCAGGATGTTGTTGAGAGCTTTCTTGAGTGAAGCCCCATACAGCGTCGTCTGGCTGCCAACAACAGTCACACTGCCTTCTGTCACATTCACGAAGGCGGGGCTTACGGTCGCCTTCAGGCTGCCGGGACTTTGGAGCATCGAAACTTTCATGTCAATCGATCTGGCCACCAGGCACGGCATCAGTACATGCTCGTCCATGAGACTCACCCGAAAATACTGGGCGGCATAGTTCTTCAGTTCCGAACAACATTTTGACGCCAATTCGTACGTTACATTTTCCGCCACCACCATCGCCAGCGTGATAGCCGTGGTCTCGCTGATCCTGGCGGTCGGCCTTCTGAATCTCTGCACGGTGGACGGAAAATGGTAGACGACAGCCCGTGTGCCGGCGAGAAGAGTCTCCATGCGGATGTTCCTGCGCTGTTCGGCGCGGCGGACGACCTCGTCGACGTACTGCTGCGGGGTCCATGTAGCGGCCCGGTCCGCGGCCTGTCGGGTGTGCTGGTCTGGCTGGGAGACAGGCCGGCTCTGCTGCTGCGGGAGCTGCTGCGGCGAGCCGACTGGTGTTGGCGGGGTGGGAGACGGTTCGGCCGGGGAGGGTGAGGCTGGACGCCGTGCGGACGAAGGTAGCGGGTCGGGGTGCTTGCTCTCCCGGGCGAGGCGGCGGGCAGCGGCGACCGCGCCGAGGGCGACCGCCATGTCCGGGTCGTCCACCTGGACGACCGGGCGCCCGGTGTGTCGCTGGATGTGCTCGGTGACGGTCGGCAGCCGGCAGCTTCCGCCGGCGGGCACCACGGCCATGATCTGGTCCCAGCTCAGCTCGGCGGTGGCGCGGATCAGGTCGCACTCGGCCAGGGTCCGGTCGATCAGCGGGCCTACAGCCTCGGCCAGCTGACCGCGGGTGAGGGTGAACGGCTCCGGCGGGTCGAGGACGGTGAGAAACTGGTAGGCCTCTGGCTGGGTGGCGAGCGTGCACTTCAGCCGTTCGCAGTCCTCCCGCAGCAGGATGCGGCGGCGCAGCACGTCCTCGTCGTCGGGGTCCCCGTCCAGCACCTTCACGCTCTGCGGCAGGCGTTCCCGGACGAGCCTCAGGATCGCCCGGTCGAAGGCGCCGCCGCCCACGTCCGGCAGCCCGCCGACGCGGCCGAGCGTGGTGTACTCGCCGCCGTCACCCCGCGCACCGCTTTGGACGATCGCCGCGTCGAACGTCCCGCCGCCCAGGTCGTAGACCAGCACCGGCAGCCCGGTCTCGGAGAGGCGGGTGCTGCTCAGGGCGTGCAGCGCTGCCGCGGACGGCTCCGTGACGAGCTTGGTGCGGGCCGGGTCGAATCCAGCGACCTTGGCGGTGCGGCGCATCAGGTCGCGTCTGGCCCGCTGCCAGCTCGCCGGGACGGTGATGACCACCTGCTCCGGCTCGCCCTCGCCGGCGATGCGTTCCTCAGCGCAGGTGCGTAGGAATCGCAGGACCTCGGCGGCGAGATCGTGCGGCTGCAGGACACGGGCGCCCAGCATGCTGGGGATGTCCGTGCCAAACTCGCGTTTGAACTCGGCGCGGTAGTACTGCGGGTACTGCTGCCGCTGGTGCTCCGCGGCCGCTCCCACCGCCAGGCTGCCGTCCGGCCGGCCGCAGACCGAGGTACGGAACGAGGTCTGGCCGTAGGACGAGGACGGGTCACGGATGGTGAGCACGGAGCCGTCTGGCCGGCCGATGACGACGGCGGAGTTCCAGGTGCCGAAGTCGATGCCCAGCACCAGGCCGGGAGTGACCGTCATCGGACGGCCAGCGCGTCGACGCGGTCGAGCAGGTGCTGGCCGACGGCCAGCCGGTCAATCAGCACGGCGCGGCGCTCGTCGCGGGCCTGCCCGGTGGCGGCGTGACTCTCCCGCAACCTGCGCCGGGTCGCGCCAAGCGCGTCCAGCTCGGCACCCAGCAGGTCGGCGAACTGCTGCTCCACCCGAAGCCGGGCATGGGCGGCACCTACGTCGAAGGTCTCCAGGGCGCTCCTGGTGGCCGTCACGACCTGGTCGTGCAGGCTGCGCCGCAGCTCCTGGACGGCGCGGGTGGAGGCGGCGCGGCGCTGGTCGAGCTGCGTCCTGACATCCTGGAAGGCGTCCTGGAAGGCGGTGCCCAGCTCGATCACCGTGTTCAGGGACTGGAACGGGCCGCCGGAGGATGACGACTCCGCCCCGAAGGAGCTGACCGGCCCGCCGAAAGCCGTGGCCATGCCGCGGCCCATCACGAACCTGACCAGCAGGGAGGCGATCTGGGCCGGCGGCGTGTTCCGGGTGACCGCACCAGCGACTATCTTCATACGCTCACGCAGTGTCACCCGCCGTTCGCGGGCCGCCCGGACGATCTCGTCGGTGTCGGGCACCGGGATGTCGGCTGCGTCCACCAGACTCCCGGCCTCGATGCCAAGGGTGTCCGCGTTGGTCGGTGGGAGATGCCTGGAGCCGTCGACGGAACCGCCGGCCGGGCTGGCCGTGCCGGTGTGGGCGGCCAGCGTCTCGTAGGCGTCCCGGGCGATGACAGCGACAGCGCGCCGAGCCTGGTCGGCCGCGGTGGCGAGGGTGCGGGTGCACTCGACGGCGGCCGCCCGGAGCCGTTCGATCTCCGCGGCCGGGTTGGGGCCGGCGCCGGCCGCAGTGGCACCCGGTTCGGCGCCATCCGCCGCGGCGAAACCGGTCGGAGCGATGCCGGCCAGGGCGAGGGCCTGCGCCGCCGCCGCGAAGTCGGCCGCCAAGGCATCCCGGACCGGGGGGATCCGCTCGGCCCAGATCGCCTCCAGCACGCTGTGCCAGGACGCCTCCGCGGCGGTCAGGTGCCGCAGGCGTTCCTCAGCCTGGTCGAGGTCGGCGGTGGCCCGCTGCCAGGGCGCATCGTCGTCCATGATCTGCAGCTCGTCGCGAAGCGTGGCCTGGGCCGCGGCGAGCGCGCCCAGCAGGCCGTCGAGGGCGCGGTCGAGCCGCGCGGCCTCGGTACGCGCGCCGACGCCCTCCCACAGAGCCTCTTCCAGCTCGGAGAACCCGGATCTGGTGTCCGGCCCCGGGTCCGGCATCCCGGACCCCAGCTCCTCCAGGTACTCCAGCCGGCGGTAGGTCGACACAGGAAACACGGGGCTCTCCGACCCGTGCTCCCCGACTAGGCCTGCGATCTTGGTGCGGGTGTCCCGGACAACGATCTGCGGGTCCCGGACCTTGTCGGTTTTCGTCACCACGGTGAGGACGGTGTCGCAGGCCTCCAGCGCCTCCCGCAGAAACCGCAGCTCGCCAGTGGTGAGCGGCTCCACCGCGTCCACCACGAAGACGAGCACGTCGGCCCGGCCGAGGTGGCTGCGGGTGATCGCACTGTGGGCCGGGTCCAGGCTGCCGATGCCAGGCGTATCGACGATCACGATGCCGGAGCGGAGCCGCTCCACAGGTGCCTCGATCCGCACACCCGCCACCCGCCGCCGGTTGCCGGGGTTGCCCTGCTCGACGACATGTTCCGGGAGCTGGTCCACCCCGATCTCGACCTCGGTCTCGGCGCCTTGCCCACCCGTGCCGCCGCCACCAGCAGCGGGTTCCCGGCGGCGCACCCAGGCACGGTCGGCGGGCCCCCAGGCAAGCGCGGAGACCACACACGTCGCCACGTCGACGTCGGACGGGAACAGGTCCGGCCGGCCGACCAGGGCGCCGACCAGGCTGGACTTGCCGCGTTTGAACTCGCCGCAGACGACCACGTGCCGCCGGTCGGACGCCAGCCGCTCGTGGTCCTCCCGCAGCCGCCGCCGCACGCCCGCCCCGACGAGATCGGCGGTGGCCACCTCGACCTCGTCGGACAGCTCCAGTACCGCGCGCCGGACCGTGTCGAGTCCGGAGCTCCTCGCGGCCTCGGTTCCTTCCCTGCTCTCCGGGGACTTCTCGACAGCCCTGGGAATCCCAGACATCGGCAGGCTGGTTTCGGTCATGCCGGTGCTCCCGTGTCGGTCACTGCGGTCGTCGCGGCGGCCTCGGCCTCGGGATGGCCGAACACGGTCACCTGCTGCGGCCGCAGCAGGTCGTCACGCCAGCGGTAGCCGGGGCGGATGGTCGCCGCGATGTGCCCGGTGAGGTCACGCCCGGCGGTGTCCGGGGCCGGGCGCCGGTTCAGCACCTCGTGCCGCCGCGGGTCGGCCGGGCCCTCGTCCCGGACAGGATGCACCTCGCAGACCGGCAGCAGATCGGCGAGGGACTGGCGCACCCACGCCAGCGCGGCCGGGTCCAGCGGCGCGGAGCCGACCTGCCCGACCAGCACGTCCAGCCGGTCCAGCACGTCGATGACCCGCAGGGCCACCGGATGCGGCTCCTGCGCGCCAGGCTCTGCGAACCCGTCCCCGTCCCCGGGACGGGAGACGACCCCGACGGGAGCCGCGGCGCCGGGAGTCGCGGCGCCGCTCCGGGCCGAAGCGGTCTGATCGAGGTGCCGGTTGCCGGCCCTGACGAGCGCATCGATCTGGCGGGCCAGGGCGTCGAGTTGGCGCGTGAGCGCGACCAGCCGGTCGACCACCCAGGACGGAACGCCGTCGGTGTCGTGGCCACTCTCCGGCCCGCGCCGCCGTGCCAGCCCGCGCAGCAGGCCGGTCATCGCGAGCCCCCCGCCGGTGCTGTCCTGATGGACCCCTTCATCGTTTCCCCGTCTCCTCGTTTTCCGCCATCTCCGAGTCGTCCGCCGTCTCGCCGTCGGCGTGTTCGTCGTAGGCGAGCAGAGCCCGCGCACGGGCGATCAGGTCGGCCGCGTCGGCCGCGCGTTGCCGCAGCCGCCGC